>DATGFI010000215.1:0-4023 GCA_035309205.1 Planctomycetota bacterium
GACGCGTGATTCCAGGCTGACGTAGCTGAACAGATCGCCCTGTTTCCCGTCGTTTCCTCTCATGCCCTATCAAACACCAAGGACATCAGATTCGACTCGAGTAATCGGACTTTTTCAGCAACCTGCTAGCGCTTCTTCAGCCGGGCTGCGGCGATATCCCTGAGGCGAACGCCTTCCCGGACGGTCCGGTCGTCCCCGAGGAATCCTTTGACCAGGTCTTCGTGCAGCGGGAATGGGGAGGATTCGAGTATGCCCGCGACGAAGCCCACGTCGGGACTTTGAAGCAGGGCTTCGTGGATGCGGAGGCCCTTGTCGGGGTCGAATCCGGGACGCCGCACGGCCTCGTCGCAGAGCCTCCGCGCGTAAAACTTGTCGGCGGCGTGCTTTTTGAGGAAGTCGTTCAGCTCCGGCCCGTTCATCACCAGGAGCATCGCTTCGCAGGATTCCACGCCGGGATCGGCCCCCATCGTCTGCCGGTGTACCACAGCCAGGACGGTCAATCGGTCGATTTCCTCTTCGCGCGGCAGCGGACCCGCGTCGAAGTCCTGCTCCCAGATGCGGCCGAGCGCGCGGATGACGGCGGGCTCTTCGGGATGATGGAGCAGGGCGGCGGTGGCGGCCTTGAGTCGTCGGAGACCCGCGGCGACGGCGGCCATCCGGCCGACCTCGGGGTCCTTGGACTCCAGGAGGTACGACAATCGGCTCAGGAGCAGCCGGGCGCTCCCCTCGGTGGAGAGCTCGCTCAGGAGTTGGAGGGCGCGGACGGGTTTGGCCTCGAGGGTTCTCTCCAGCCGCGGCAGATGAGAGTCATCGTAGACGGAGACCAGTTTTTCCGAGGCCGAAATGGCCTGGACGGCGTTCCCGTGCTCCACGGTCAGGAACAGGGGCTCGACCTCCTCGGCGCTGGAGGCGTGGGTGCAGGCGGACAGAGCGAGCATCAGGAGCAGGCCCGGTCGAAGCATCGCCGTTGTTGTAACGCAAGGAGCCGTTCGGAAAAAGGAAAACCGCCAGCTCCCCCGGTGGGAAGCTGGCGGTTCGAGCTCTCCTATCGATGGGCGCCTATGAGCAACCCAGGGTATTGCCGCAGTTCAGGCACTTGTAGCAGACGCCGTTCCGGACCGTCGTATGGCCGCACAGATTGCAGAACGGGGCGTCGCCCATCATCTTGCCCAGGTGTTCCGAAAGCGCGCTCGCCTCGTGGGTGCCGGTGACATTGACGATGTTCACTCCGACGTAGCCGCCGGCGGTCGCCTGGACCGGGGGCGTCTGGGCATCCGCCGCCGGAGCGGGCGCCGGGGCCGCTGTCGTCTGCGTCGTGTCGGTGGTCTTCCGGATGAAGTCGGTCACGCGACGGTGGCGGGTCTCGCCGTCGGCGGGTTTGACCTGCGCGAACTCGGTCTGGCCCATGTACTCCAGGGCCAGCACTCGGAAGAGATAGTCCACGATCGACGTGCACATCTTGATGTTCGGGTGGTCCACCGGGCCTTGGGGCTCGAAGCGTGAGAAGGTGAAGACGTCGATGAATTCCTTCAGCGGCACGCCGTATTGCAGGCCCAGCGAGATCGAGATCGCGAAGCAGTTCATCATCGAGCGGAAGGCCGCGCCTTCCTTCGCCAGGTCGACGAAGATCTCGCCCAGCGTCCCATCCTCGTATTCGCCCGTGCGAAGGTAGACCTTCTGGCCGGCGATGCGGGCTTCCTGCGTGAAACCGCTCCGCTTGCGCGGGAGCCGGAAGCGCTTCAGGCTCTGGCTGGCGGCGGTCGGGCTGACCGGACTGGCGACGGTGGTCGGCAGCAGCTGGCCCTGGATCAGGTTCTGGCTCCTCTCGGCCGCGATCCTGGCAAGCTCAGCCGCGACGCGCTTCTGGACCTCGGCCTCGAAGTCGGCATCCGACAGGACGGCCTTCTTCTTGTCGGCGGACTTGCTCGACAGCGGCTGCGACGCCTTGCACCCATCGCGATAGAGGGCGACGGCCTTCAGGCCGAGCTTCCAGGACTGCCAGTACGCTTCCTTGATCTCGTCGACGGTCGTCTCGGCGGGCATGTTGATCGTCTTGGAGATGGCGCCCGAGATGAAGGGCTGGGTGGCGCCCATCATTTTGATGTGGCCCATCCAGTGGATGAAGCGCCGACCGATCTTGCCGCACTTGTTGGCGCAGTCGAAGATCGCCAGGTGCTCCTCCTTCAGGTGCGGGGCGCCCTCGACGGTCATCCGGCCGCAGAGGACGTCGTTGGACTGATCGATCTCGGCGTCCGTGAAGCCGAGCTTGGCCAGGAGATCGTCCTCCGCCTTCAACCCGAGCCGCTTCAGGCACGCGTCTCCCACGTTGAAGGAGTTAAACGCGTGCCGGAGTTCGAACACCTTGGAGAGCTGGGCTTCGACGCGCCCGATCTCCTCCGAGGTGAGCCCCCTCTCCGCCAGGGCCCGGTCGTTGATCGGCGCGGCGCACTTGAACGAATTGGTGCCCATCACGTACGCGACGATCTCCTGCGTCTGCTCCTTCGTGTAACCGAGGCGGCGCAGGGCCTCGGGAACCGATTCGTTGACGATTTTGAAGTAGCCGCCGCCGGCCAGCTTCTTGAACTTCACCAGGGCGAAATCGGGCTCGACGCCCGTCGTATCGCAGTCCATCAGGAGGCCGATCGTGCCCGTCGGAGCCAGCACGGTGGCCTGGGCGTTGCGGAAGCCGTGGACCTCGCCGAGGGCGACCACGTCATCCCAGTCCTCGCGGGCGGCTTTGAGGAGGTTCTGGGGGCAATCCTCACCCTTGATGCCGTAGGCGGCGTCGCGGTGCATCCGCATGACTTTGAGGAAAGGCTCCCGGTTCTTCTCGTAGCCGGGGAAAGGGCCTTTGGACTTGGCGATTTCGGCGCTCTGGCGGTAGGCGCGCCCGGTGAGGATGGCGGTCAGCGCGCCCGCGATGCCGCGGCCGCGATCGCTGTCGTAGGGGATGCCCAGCAGCATGAGGAGCGTGCCCAGATTTGCATAGCCCAGCCCCAGGGGCCGATAGTCGTGGGAGTTCTGGGCGATCTGCCGGTTGGGATAGCTCGCGAATTCGACGACGATCTCCTGGGCGCTCGTGAAGACTTCAGCCGCGTGGCGGTACCGCGCGATGTCGAACATCCCCTCGGGCGAAAGGAACTTCGTCAAGTTCAGCGACGCCAGATTGCAGGCCGAGTCGTCGAGGAACATGTACTCGCTGCAGGGATTCGACGCGTTGATCTTGTCGGTGTTGGGGCAGGTGTGCCACTGGTTGATCGTCGTGTCAAACTGGACGCCGGGATCGGCGCACTTCCAGGCCGCGACGGCGATCTTGTTCCACAGTTCGCGGGCCGGGTAGGTCCGGGCCACCTTTCCGCTGTTGCGGTATTTCGTGCTATAGGGGCCATCCGACTCGACGGCCTTCATGAACTCGTCGCTGACGCGGACGGAATTGTTCGAGTTTTGCCCGCTGACCGTGTGGTAGGCCTCGCCGTTGAAGTCGGCGGGGAGGCCGCCGTGTTCGATGAGGACGCGCGCCTTGTCTTCTTCCCTCATCTTCCAGTCGATGAAACGCTCGATGTCGGGATGCTCCATGTCGAGGCAGACCATCTTGGCGGCGCGTCGGGTGGTTCCGCCCGACTTGATGGCGCCTGCGGACTTGTCGTAGATCTCCAGGAAGCTCATCAGGCCGCTGGAGGTGCCGCCCGACGAGAGCTTCTCCCCCTCGGCGCGGATCTTTGAGAAGTTCGTGCCGGTGCCGGAGCCGAACTTGAAGATGCGCATCTCCCGCTTGACCAGGTCGGCCATGTCCATGAGGTCGTCACCGACCGACTGGATGAAGCAGGCCGAAAGCTGGGGGCGGCTGTAGCTGTCGGCGGTCTCCTCGACCTTGTCCGTCAGCTTGTTCCACTGCCAGTTGCCGACGGCCGGACCGGTGATGCCGTACTCCTGGGCGAGGCCGCAGTTGAACCAGACGGGAGAGTTGAACGCTCCGATCTGGTTGATCAGCATGTGCGTCAGCTCGGCCTCGAACGTGTCGGC
>DATGFI010000216.1:0-5086 GCA_035309205.1 Planctomycetota bacterium
CCGCTTCGAGGGTTGCAATTTGCCGGGCCAGCGAGGAAGGCTGGGGATCCAAGGCCGCCGCCTCTTTCAGGTAGCGCAGCAGGCCGGGCTTGTCGCTCGGCAGCTCGAGGCGCTTCCCCCGGTGACGAGCATAGACCCTCCCGCGTTCTATCTCGATGCAGGCCGAGCGGCCGGCGGCGTCATAGACCTTCGAAAGCCCCACATCGATGACGAGCACGCGTCGTCCGAAGCGCGGCATGACGGCGCCTTCGGTATAGGTGTGGCCGACCACGATGCGGTCGACTTCGTAGTTCTTGAGGACCGTCTGGACATGCTCCTCCAGTCGCTCATCTCGCAGCGCCAAACCGCGGTACCACAGCGGGCCCTCCACATCTGACGCAACGCCGCCGGCGAGCTTGGTGAAATCGGCCAGTTCGACGCGAACGCGCTCATTGATCGTCCTGGGTCCCCAGGTCGCGTATTTGGGCGAGATTCCGCCATGGAGGAAGAGCGTGCCGTCGATGCGGAGGACGGCGTTATGGCCGCGGATCCACTTGCCATAGATGCCCTCAGGGCCGAAGGCTCGCCGATGCTCCGCGTAGCCCAGCGGATGCTCGGCGTCCCAGGTCCGGCGGTAGGCGTCGTCGAATATGATCCCTTTGACCGACTTTTGATGTTCCTGGTAGAGTTCGTCCCGGGCCTTCATGGAATTCTCATCGCGAAACGCCGCGAACTCGCCTTCCGACACGTACCGGAGGTCGCCATAGACGTTCATCGCCTCGTGGTTGCCGATCAGCGCGTGGACGGCTCCCCCGGCCCGCTTCGCTTCGATCTCGAGGCGCATGAGGATATCCATCGCCCGGCGCGAATCGGGCCCGCGGTCGAGGACGTCCCCGGTCTGCACCAGGTGCGCCTTGCCGCCCGACCAGGCTCCCTGGTCGTCGATGAGTCCGGCGGATCGAAGGACGACCAGGAGCTGGTCCGCATCGCCGTGGATGTCGCCCACCGCGACCACACGCTCGATTCCGATAAGGACATCGTCGTCGGGAACAGAAGAGCTCCCGCATGCTGTTCCCAGGAGCAGGAGGGCCGCAAGGGTCGACATTCATCCAGTGTAGCAAACCGCGGGCTTCCCGCTATTCCCTGTCCAGACCTAGGAGCTTGGAATGAAAGTTACCACCGCCGTTTTGGGATGGATCCTGCTGTTTCAGGGCGGCGCCGGGTCCCAGGACGAGTCAAAGCCGGATCCGAACGCGCCTCTGAGCATTTTCGGCATCGGCAGTTGCCATTCGTGCAACTGGGGGGCCCCCGCGAACCAGCGATGGATGCCCCAGATGGTCGCGATTGGCATCACCAACCATCGGACCTGCAACACCGGCTGGCCATCGATCGAGCGCGAGGAGGGGAAGTGGGCCTGGGAGGATCTCGACAAGCAGATGGCATATCTGGATTCGCAGAAGGTCACCTACGGCGGAATCTTTGCGGGTACCCCGAAATGGAACACCAAGGATAAAGGGGGCACGCTTCCGGTCAACAACATCGAGGGCTGGGCCCGTTATTGCGGCGAGGTCGTGAAGCGCTGCAGGGGCCGGATCAAATACTGGGAAGTGTGGAACGAGCCGCCCAACGGCACGGGTCGGGATCAGACGGCGGCGGACTACGCCAAGATCGTGATCGCCGCGTATGATGCGGCCAAGGCCGCCGATCCCAATTGCTTCGTGGGGATTGCCGCCAAGTCCGTCGCCATCACCTACCTGGATCAGGCGATCAAGGCGGGAGCGAAGGGACACTTCGACTACGTCACGCTTCATCCTTACGAAGTGTCGGGTTGCACGATCAAGCATCCCGGAACCGAGCCGGTCTACCTCCAGATCGCAGGCACCTTGAGGAAGATGCTTGCGGTCCAGGATCCCGCGAAGTCCCAGTGCCCGATCATTTTCACCGAGCTGGGCCATGCGGCAAGCGGGCAGTACGGGGCGCGGATGGCGGGGTTCAGCGATCCCGAGGTGATGGCGCACGCGGTGGTGAAGTACTATGCGATGGGAATCGCCCAAGGCATCACCTGCATCCAGTGGTTCGAGGCGATGGACGGCGACAGCGGGCCCATGGGGCTCCTCGACGGCAAGGCTCAGCCGCGCCCTGCCTACAATGCCCTCGCCCGGATGATCAAGCTTTTTGGTCAGCATCCGAGCTACCTCGGGTGGGTGCTCCTCAATGACCGCCACTACGCCTTTGTTTTCGAGGGCGCCAAGGGCACCGTCCTGGCGACCTGGGCCTCGAGCAGGGCTGCGGATCCGGTCGACTTCGGCAAGCCCGTTCAGATCCTGGATCCCCAGAGCGGCGCGGTCAGCCAGGAGGCCACTCACCTCCTGACGATCGCCCCGATCCTGGTCGACGGCGTTCCCGAGTCCCTTGTGGCCAAGGCCAGGGCCAACAAGGCCAAGCCGTTTCCCTGGGGAGGGGATTACACCGGCTCAAAATCGGTGTCCGTGACCTTCGGCGAGAGGAACACGGAGAAGGGCCTGCACACCCAGTCGGCGGAGACGATCGCGGCCGACGTGCTGGCCTACGGCGGAGGGGCACGGGTGGGCTCCGTCCCGGGCGGCAACGTCTATATGGTGGATCCGAACTTTCTGTCGTACACGACGGTGCCCATCGAGATCAGCGTCGTGGCCCGACGCAATGAAAAGAACGACCCGGCGAAATTGACCCTGACCTACGAATCCACGGGGGGCTACAAGAAGGCCGAGCCGTATGAGATCCCGGACAACGAAAAGTGGCACACGGCGACATGGAAGATCGACGATGCGCAGTTCGTCAGCCAGTGGGCCTACAATTTCACCCTCAATTCGGGAAAGTACGTCGTGCAGAGCGTGACGGTGACCCGGTTGGACAAGTAGTCAGGGCGTGCGGACGTGCTCCTTGAAGAACTTGACGGTCAAGGGCGGTCCCTCGACGGGGTACTGGTGGGTCCCGGGATGGATGAAGGTCACGACCGGAGCATTCTTGGCTGAGGGATACAAGGTGCATCCCTTGGCCCATTCTTGGCCGTCTTCGTCGCAGCCGTTGAAGGCCTTGACGGCGGCGACCGTCCGCATCTGACTCTCGAACCTGACGAGCGTGTCTTTCTCCCCGGCCAGATGGAGGGTGGGGCAAGGGGTCGTCTCCTTCAGCGGACGCGCGCCGGCGGCTGCCGAAGGCGCGATCGCCGCGAATACGCCGGGTCGGCTCGCCCAGAGCAGATACGCAAAACCTCCGCCATTGGAATGGCCTGTCGCATAGATCCGCTTGGGGTCGACCTTGTACTTTTCCTTCATCGAGGCCAGGACGATGTCGAACAGCCTGAGATCTCGATCTCCCTGATCTCCGGACAAGGCCTGCCATCCCGCTTTTTTTCCCTCCGGATCGGTGAGACGGCCGGGAGTCGGGAGACCCTGGAGATACACGACCACGGCTTCAGGCCAGAGCTCCTGGATCCCGAATGAGCGGGCTGCGTTCTGCATCGAGCCGCCGTGGCCGTGGAACCCGAAGACCAGGGGCGGCCCCTGTATGTTCCCCTGGGCGGGGGCGAAAATGAGACCCTCGCGGGTCGCACCATCGACCGTCCATTCCGTCTTTTGCGGCTCCCCGGCTGCCACGATCGTGGCCAGCAGCAAGCTCAACATGCAGGATTAGACCCGCCCCCGTGCCCCGGAGGTTCGGTAATTCGGCGGGCCCTCGGCGATTCAACCCCGCCGACGGGTCCTCAGTAGCCGCCCGGCGGCTTCCCCGAGGAGGGCGTCGATGAAGGTCTTGAGGGGCGGAGGACGCGAACCTGGATGACGAACTGGGGGACCGTCTGATCCTGTCCGTCAATGCGAATCTCCGCGTCGCCCGCTCCGTCCGCCATGAAATGGAAGATCTCCTGCGCGGCTCCTGCATCCGTGCGTCGATCCAGGAGACGAATGAGGGCGCCCCGAATCTCCGGCGCCTGCCGGTCCCCGGCAGCCGATCGAGGGAGGGTGATGGAAAAATCGGACCCTTGTTCGACCTCGACGGTCCTGCCCAGATCGCTCTCGGTGAACGACGGCCTCGCGCATCCGGATACCAGAAGCAGGGCCGCCCCCAGGACTCTCCGAAACCAGGCGTTCATTCGCTTAACCTCCAGATCTCCGGGAATTGTAGCAAGCGCCGCCGTTCTGACCAGAATCCACGCCCCCCGCTTTGGGGGCGAGAAGTCGGTTTGAAGTGCCGGGGCCTCGGACGCTCGGACCTTCCTCAGCCTGCCCGGTCCCCCGGCATTCGGAGACGTCCGCCCGATCCCGGCCCAAGACCTCCTCGTCAAATCAGGGAATTGTCCGGGGCGATCGACCGGTATTCGAGGAGCCCTTCGGGCGGCGATCTCGCTTGACGTCCTCCGCTCGAAGGATGCGCAGACGTATCTCGGGGAGAACGTGCTCTTGACGCCGGCGATCAGGCCCGGAACACAGGGGAGCTCGCCCCGGAGGGCGACGCGCTGCACACCCCCGATGATGGGGGAGCACGATCACTTTCCGGCCTTGATCGCGTCCAGCTCTGCCTGCGAGCTGCGGTACTCGTAGTAGGCTTTCTGACCGGATTCCAGGCACTTCCTGAAGAGCGACGCCGCCCCTGACTGGTCGCCCTGGATTAGCCGCTTCGCGCCGGCATAGAAGGCCGCTTCGCATCTTTTGCCCGCTGAACTTGAGGGCGCGGTCTGCAGGAAGTCCTTCTCGGGAACTTCTCCGCACAGGAAGCCCAGGACCTTGTCCGCCCAGTCTTCCCCCTTCAACAGCGGTCTGGCCTTGCGGTACACCGAAAGCTCCTCCCTGGCGGCGACTTCTTCTCCCAACCGGGAGCGCACCAGGTAGATGCGACTCCGGGTGTATTCCGTGAGCCCCGGATCCCTTCCCAGCGCCTGCTTGAAGTCCGCCAAGGCCTCCGGCCACTGGCGCATCTCATACTGGAGGCAGCCGCGGGTGAAGTACGACCAGCCGTTCTCGGGCTCGGCCTCGATGGCCCTGGCGCAATCGGCGAGCGCCCCGGCCGAGTCCCCCTGAAGCTTCTTGGCGACCGCCCGGCCGCAGTAGGAGGCGGCATCCTGAGGGTC
>DATGFI010000217.1:0-3606 GCA_035309205.1 Planctomycetota bacterium
CCGGCGGACTCGTCTTCCGGGAGTTCGTCGAATTGGAGCCGGTCGGTCGACACCCGAAGAGCGGCATGCCGTTGACGCGGGAGCACCGTGTCTTCTACTTGGATGGACGGCCGCTCCTGAGCTTCGCGTACTGGTCGGACCTGGGTCAAACCGATGAAGGTCCGCCGGCGGGTGTCTTCGAGGCGGTGGCCAAGCAGGTCCGAAGCCGGTTCTTCACAATGGACGTCGTCAAACTCAAGGACGGGGACTGGCTAATTGTGGAGTTGGGAGACGGCCAGGTCGCGGGGCTTCCAGAAGACAGCATTGCGGGCAAGCTCTATGGGGCGCTGGCCGCTAAGGCTTGAGCAGGAATTCCGCGGGTACGACATCGGCCAGCCAGAACGAGCGGTTGGCTTTGTAGAAGACGATCTCCTCCCGGTGCGCGCGCATTGCATCGATCCGGATCAGGCGTGGTTTGCCGTGCCTTCCGCCGACCTTGAGCGCGAGCGAGCGGTCTTCCGTGAGATGGACATATTGACGTGCCATCGGCCGCAAGCCTGACGTCAGGATCGCGGCGACGGCCTTCTCGGCCGTGCCGTGAAAGAGAAGGGCGGGCGGAACGGCGGGGGCGTGGCGGATCTTTCCATCGATGGAGTGGCCGTAGTTCGCCCGGATGTCCGCTTCGACGATCGAGTAGCGCTGCTTCTGCGGTTCGACGGTCTCCACGACCGCTCGAAGGTCGGCTTCCGTCGCCGCTGGGCGTTCTTTGCGGATGGCCTCGAGCAGTTCCTGTAGCGGCGTGTAGCCCTCGGCGTCGAGGACCACACCGAACTTCTCCGGCTCGTGCCGCAGGATGAGAGACATCAACTTGGACAATCCGACGAGATCGACCATCAGGGCTTCTCCAGGAGCGCTTTCTTGAGCCGGGACGTCGCGCCCTGCCGGGCCGCCCCCGGCAGATGGAAGACGTGATACAGCACGGCGGGTAAACCGCGAAGAGGGCGGGCCTCGACGCCCTTCGGGACCGCACAGAATCCGTTCACTACAGCCAGGCCCAGTCCCATCCGTACGAACTCGATCATCAACTCCCAGCCTCCGGCTTCGACGGCCACCTTCCATGGAACACCAGCAGACTGCAGCGCGCGGGCGAGCAGGATGCGATGCGGCCGGCCTGGCGGTGGGACGATGAGGCGCTGGTCCTTCAGGTCCGAAAGTCTCACCTCTCCCCGCGTGGCCAGAGGTGTTGAGCGGCATTTCGTGACCAGGCTGGGCGCTGCATGAAAGAAGATCGACGAACTTTGCTTCTGTCCTTGGCCGCCGAGTACGTGCGGCGGATTCGGGGGCTGGACGGCATTCAGCGGATCGCCCTAGTCGGCTCACTCTGCACCCGCAAGCCGAACCCGAAAGACATCGACATTCTTCTGAGTCTACGCCCCGGGATGGATTTTGCGGAACTGGCCCGCTTCTCGAGAAGCCTGAAAGGGGCCGCGCAAAGCCTGTCCAGCGGGGCCGACATCTTCCTTGCTGAGGAAGGCCGCTACATCGGCAGGATCTGCGGCTACCGGGAGTGCCATCCGCGCGTGCGCTGCCTGGCCCTGCACTGCGGAGGGCGGTCGCACCTGAACGACGACTTGGAGAACGTGAGGCTCGACGGGGGTCTGATCGCGGATCCTCCGCTGGTCCTCTGGCCCGAGTGGAAGGCTAAGCCCGGGGTACCAGAGGACGCGCTCAAACTCCTCCGCCTTGGCGTCGAGCGATGATTCATTGTGCAGTGTACAGCATGACCGGCCCGAGACTCCCGAGGGGAGTCTCGTTTTGAATCTTGAATTTCAGATTAAAGTATCATAGACTAACAGCGTTAGGATTCGTTAGAAGCAGGGAGAGAAGATGTCAACGACAAGGGTCCGCCACAATCACCCAAAGCATAAGGCTGCACCCCACAAGCCTACGCCCGTGCGGCCTTTCCGGAAAGCCGAGCTCGAAGGGGACCGCCTCGCCCAGGCCTTGGGACATACGGCTCGGGAGGGAGGTCAACGGGCGTCTTGGAAGGTTGGACCTCGGCCGGCTGAGCTCGAAGACGGGGATGCGTTCATTGTCCTGGCCCAAGGGAACGATCTAGTTGCGATCCCCGTGGCACACCCGTCGCCCAGGAAGTCAGTTCCCCTGACGGAGTCGGAAGCGGCGATTCTGTCGGAAGGGGGGTTTTCCCCCAGCGGCGGCGCAGAGAAGGACAGGGTCGAAGCCTCGGCGCAAGCCTTTGCCTCCCTGCTGTCCGAGAGCCTGAGCGTTGCCCAGGCTGCCGAAGTCCTGGGGGTTCATCAGAGCCGCATTCGGCAGAAGCTCGGCGAAGGTCGTCGTTCGCTTTTCGGGATCAAGATCCGTGACGAATGGGTCCTTCCGAGGTTCCAGTTCTGGGAGAAGGGGACCGTTCCCGGGATTGAGGAGGTTTTCACCGAGCTTGATCCTGACCTGCATCCCGTGGCGGTGCAACGGTGGTTCACGACGCCTAACCCCGATCTGGAAATGGATCGCGAAGGCAAAGTGCTTAGCCCGCTGGACTGGCTTCGGACCGGTCATCCGACCGCTGCGGTCATCGAACTGGCCCGAACCCTCTAGAGAGCGTCGTGTCGAAACTTCCGGATCCCCCTTCGCCGTCGGAGTTGGCGAAAATCGATCCCGTCGAAAGGGTGATCACTCGAGGCACGCTGATCTGGCGCATCTACCAACGAGGGGGACCGTTCTCAACCTCCTGGAACAGCTTCCGATTCTTTGGTCCGACGAACAACCGATTCGATCATCATGAGCTCCCGCCCAGCAAGCAGAAGCGCGGGATTCTCTACGGAGCGATTGATGGGCCCACCTGCTTCGCAGAGGTGTTTCAGGAGTCTCGGGTCATTGATGCCCGGAGACGTGACCCGTGGCTGGTCGCATTCCGCCTGACGGCCGGCATCACGTTGCTCGACCTGTCGGGAACATGGCCGACTCGGGCGGGGGCCTCCATGGCCATTCATTCGGGCTCCCGGGCCAAGGCAAGGAAGTGGTCCCAAGCGATCTACAAAGCCTACTCCGGAATCCAGGGCCTCTGGTATTGCTCTTCGATGAACGCGAACAAGAACGCAATTGCCCTTTATGAGCGCGCGAAGAGATCGGTGCCGAAATTACCGGTCTTTCATCGAGCTTTGGTTGATCCAAGCCTCGCCAAGATAATCCAGCAGGCAGCCGCGGAATTTGGTTACGACTGCTTTTCTTAGCCGGATGTGAATTGACCCGAATTTGGTGCCATTAGCGTGCCAACTTAGGGGACTTTTGGGGCGTTTTGGCGAATCGTCATGACTCGAAATGACGAAAGTCGAAAACCGTTTAAAACGCTTGAAATGACCATTTAGACACGTTCTGACGAATCTCGACTCAATGCGACGCATAACCTATGGGATGGTTGCCAACGAGAAGGTCGCCAGTTCAAATCTGGTCGCCCGCTCCATCAGGGGCTCTTCACCCGGATCGCGCCAGGATAAGTCTGGGAAAGGAGGAACTGACATGAGTCAGTGAAACCTTCCAAATCGAGTCCAGTCGGTGGAAATCCGACCCGGTCAAAGCTGTAGCGGGCAGGCCGGAAGCGAGTCTTGC
>DATGFI010000218.1:0-3278 GCA_035309205.1 Planctomycetota bacterium
CGCCGGCGAAGGCCGGCGAGGGCGCGACTTCCCCGCTCATGCACTCGATCTGCCAGAGGATTTTTCCCGTCTCGGGATCATGACCCGTGATCATGGGATTGCCGCAGAGCACCACCTGGGTCTGAGGTCCCACCGGAATCAGGATGGGACTCGCCCAGGAGGACTTCACCGGCCGGGCCTGCTCCCAGATCGTCTTGCCGGACTTCGTTTCCATCGCGATCAGCTTGCCGCCGGCGTCGTGGTCGAACTGGACGAGCAGCTTCCCCCCCAGGGTGAAGAGCGATGACGAGTGGCCGTAGCTGTTCTTGAAGGCGCCCAGATTCCGGCTCCAGGCTTTCTTGCCGTCCAGGGTGAAGGCGACGACGTCGCCCGTCGCGAAGACGCCGTAGACCCGTTCGCCGTCGGTCGCGAGCGTCGCCGGGCAATAGGTCGTGTCCGCCATGATCTTCGGAAGGGTCCCCGTGACGAGCTTCGTCGGCGCCGTCCAGAGCAGGTCCCCCGTCTTGGCGCTGTAGGCATAGATGTCGCGGCTCTGCTCGTCGGCGCCGGCGAGGAAGACCTGGTCTCCCCAGACGATGGGAGAATTGGTGCCGACCTTCGGGATCGGCTTCTTCCACAGGACGGTGTCGGGCGTCCAGACCAGCGGCGCGTTCTTGTGCGAAGCGGTCGCCAGGCCCCGGGGACCGCGGAAGGAGGGCCAGGCCGTGGCCGGAACCGCGACCGCAGCGGCCGAGGCTGCGTTGCCTTCGACCGGCTTGGGCGCGGCCTCCGCCGGCGCGGGCTTCGTCTCCGCGCTCTTTGTCTCGGCGGGTTTCGTCTCGGGGGCCTTGGGCTCCGTCTTGGCCTCGGTCGCCTTCGCCTCGGAGCTCGCCGGGGTCGCCTTCTCCTCCGCGGGCTTGTCCTCCTTCATGAGATCGAAGTCCGGCGGAGAGATGAAGACCAGAAGGAGCGTGAGGAAGACGATGAGGCCCGCGCCGGCCGAGACCGCCCAGCGGTGGGAGGCCCGTTCGCTCGCTCCGCCCTCCCGCGGCGCCTGACCCTGCGGCACCGGCAGGCGGAGCCGGAGCTCCACGTAGGTCTTCATGCTGGCCAGGAAGATGGCGACGCCGAAAAGAGCCATGAGCCCCGTGGCGCGCATCATGGTCTGGTTCGTAAAGAACGAGCGGCGCGTCATGAACGAGAGGTTCCGGACGCTTTCCCGGAGCTGCTGGTTGTTGAGATCCTTGGGAATCTGCGCCTTGAGCGCCTTCAGCGTCGCGTCGTTGAGCGGATCCACCTGCATGATCTGGATCTGGTTGACGATAAGCGAGATGCAGGCGACGAGGGAAAACACGCCGGAAACCCACGCGACGGCCTTCGCCACCTGGGCTCCGATGGCTGCGCCCTCGGAGGGATGCTTCAGATTAGCCGGACTGCTCACCGCCGCCCACCTGCGCGATCTGGGACTGGAACTTCAGGACGACCGGAGACGTCCTCATCGTGCCCACCGGCACTCCAGGGACCCGACCCACCGAGCAGGCGTCCGAGCACCGGGCGCAGCTGTAGCAATCCCCGCGGTTGGGCTCGTAGTCCGTCCGCTTGCGTCGGATCGACAGCGCGAGGAGCTTGCAGGACACCACGAGGCCCATGAAGGCACCGAGGATGCCGGCGCCATTGTGGACCTTGCGCTTGATCCGGTCGGCATTGGCCATGAGGGTTTCGTACGTCATGCTCGTCTCGTAGAACGCGCGGCTCTCCTCCGTCGTCCCTTCCACCAGCTTGTGCTTCTCGAGGTAGACGCGCTCCGCGAGGCTCACGGTGAAGTGCTGGCGCGCGAGCACCGGGGCGGCGAGGATGCCCAGTCCGGTCCCGATGCCGATGATGACCGGGGTCGCCGCCAGGAGCAGCGCCACGCGGCGGATGCCGACGTTGCGGGGCTCCGGCTCCTTCTCGACGGTCGGCTTGTGGAGGTGGTCGAACGGGCAGGAATCCTCGCAAAGCCGGCACTGGATGCACTCGGTCGGCGTGGTCTTCAGGTGCCACTTGGAAAGGACGGAGCACCACTTGAGCAGGATGCTGTAGGGGCACATGAAGCGGCAATACGGGCGGGCCACCACAGTGCCGACGACAAGCACTGCGCCGCTGAAGAGGAACATGCCGAAATTCGCGCCCATGCGGTAGAAGCCGATGAAGGGGTCGTACTTGCAGATGATGAAATCCGTCCCGATGTAGGCGAAGAGCACCCCCGTGCCGAGGTAGAGGTACGGCACGAGACTCAGGAAGTGCTTCACGCCCTTGTTGACCTTGATTGGCTTGATGATGACCATCTCCTGAGCGGCCCCCAGGGGGCAGACGGACGCGCAGAAGACCCGTCCCACGAAGAGGGCGAAGAGGAGCGGCATCAGGAAAAGGAAGACCACCCCCAGCGGAAGGATGTACCCGGTGCCCGCCAGGCCCAGGGCGACGTTCTGGATCGAGCCGATCGGACAGACACAGCCCTCGCGGTAGAAGCCGAAGTAGAGGACCGAACCGACCGAGAGGATGAAGATCGCCTTCCGGGACACGCGCTTCAGCGAGTAGTACGTCGCGGCACTAAGGGCGAGGACGAGGACGACGACGTCCATCCACTCCAGCAGGTACGAGCGGGGGCCAGGCTGACCCTTCATCGAGGGTTCCTGGTATCCGGTGGTGAATTCCGGCCTGGGGAAGCGGTCGGCGCTCTGGGCGATGGCGGGACCCGCGACGGCCAGGATCATCAGCCCCGACAGAGCGGCTTGAACGGCCAGACGCCTCATGAAGGCCACCCCTGTATCAACCCGATCGAACACGTGAGCCCCGCGGAGGAGGGGGGCGCGGAAGACTTAGGCCCCTTCCTTGCCCGAGCCCATGGCCTTGATCTTGTACGGGTCCTTGGCGTCCCGACGGTGGAACGCGCGGGTCGGACAGGCCCGGGCGATGGTGCATTCATTGCAGTTCACGCACACGTCGTGCCGGATCTGCAGGTGCATCGCGCCGTTCCCAAAGGTCGTGCAGCCCTTCACGCACTTCGAGCACCCGACACACAGCGATTCGTCGATCCGATACTCGTGGTACGGCCCTTCCACGAGCGTCCGCTTGATCGCGGATGTGGGGCACATCTGGTTCTCGACGGCCGTGTTCTGCTCGGTCTGGTTGGGCTGCAGGTAGCCGAAGCAGAGGTTGCAGTAGCCGCAGATTCCGTACGAATGAACGCACTTGACGGCGGAAGGATAAAGGACGCACTCCGTTTCGCACAGGCCGCAGGAGACGCAGATGGCCGG
>DATGFI010000219.1:0-2711 GCA_035309205.1 Planctomycetota bacterium
CCATACCCGCATTACCCTTATCAAAGCCCTGTGAATCCCCACACGACTCCGTCTCGGCCTCCTCCGGCTGCGCCGCATTCGACTCCCAGAGGAGGCGGGAGGCACTAGTAGGCTGCTTAGCTTCGATCCGGCGAGAGGGGAGGACGACGAATGTCGATCGCTCCTCGAAGCTCCGATCAATCCCATCTGGAGTCCGGGGCAGGGCATTCTCAGGGAGGCGCGGATCGCTTCCCCTTCGTTTTCCAAGGCCCCCGGTCCCGGTTTTTCCTACGGCCCTTTGGCATCCCCGGGAGCCAGGGCGCGACGACTCCTGTGACTCCCCCCCCGAAGGGCGTAAATTCCCGCGGGCGCCGGGCGATTCCCACGGACAGCCCGGCCATTCCCCCAGCCCTTCCCGGATTCGACCTTTGGCGAGGCATTTGCTTCTCCCACTTCCCATGAGAAGAGGCGATACATGATTGAACGCATCGTGGTTCCCCTGGACGGCTCGATGACGGCGGAGACCATCCTGACGCAGGTCTGCCGGGTGCTGGACCGGAAGGATTCGGAGCTCATCCTGCTGCGCGCGGTGGATCTGACTCCGATCAAGACGGCGATGATGGACGCCGAAGCCGCTTTGGGGGCCGCCCGGGAGTATCTCCAGGGGCAGAAGGAGAAGCTGGAGCGGGGGGGCGTCAAGGTCCGCATCATCGCCCGGCTGGGCACGCCGGCGGGGGCGATCCTGGAGACCGTCAAGGAACAACATGCCACGATGGTGGCGCTGGCGACTCACGGCGCCTCCGGAGTGAGCCGCCTGCTCCTGGGCAGCGTCACCGAAGAGGTCCTTCGCCAGAGCCCCGTTCCCGTGCTGGTGATCCGGCCGTTCTGGTCCTACGAAGTCCAGCTTCCGCGCGGGAGCGAACATCCTCCGGTCCGGACTCTCCTTGTTCCCGTCGACGGGACCGATCGGTCGACGGTCTCCCTGCCCGGGATCATCGAACTGGCCAGGCTCTTCGACATGCGAATCCTCCTCCTCCGGGTGCTGGAAGCGAACAAGCGCAGACCCGTGCTGGCCGAGGAGCACGCCAAAGCGCTGAAGCAGCTCAAGGCGCTTGCGCGGACCGTCGAGAAGGCGGGAGTCGAGGCCGTCACGCTGGTCGATGTCGGGGATCCCGCACGCCAGATTCTCGATTCGATCCGCGCCCGGGGGGTCGATTTGATTGCGATGACCACCCACGGGCGATCGGGTCTCAAGCGGCTGGTGGCGGGCAGCGTGACAGAACGGGTCCTGCGCAGCGCCACGGTTCCGCTCCTGGTCACCTGCTCCCCGGAGCGGAGCCAGGAGACGGGATTCACTCCCGTTCCCGAAGAGCGGCAATGGGCCTGAGCGGGGAATTCTCCCCGGACTCGCGCACTTCTTCTGGGGCCCGGCGGCCGAATCCCCGGCTCACCTGCTTTGGCCGCGGAATTGCTTCGCTCTCCTTGCGAGGTGACGGATGAAGAATGTGATTGAAAAGATCCTGGTCCCCACGGACGGCTCCCCGGAGTCCGAATGCGCCTTCGCGGCCATTTTGCCCCTGGTGAAGGCCTTCGCCCCCGAAATCACGGTCCTGTATGTCTTCGAGGATCCCGATGCCTCGTATATTCCCCCCGCCCAGGTGGCCAAAGTCTGCCGCGGCGTGCGCGCCGCCGGCATGAACGCCCACCTCGAGCTCCGCGAGGGAAAGCCCGCGCAGGAGATCCTCCTGGCCGCCCGGGCCAAGAAGGTGAGTCTCATCGCCATGTCCACGCACGGGCGCGGCGGCGTAAGCCGGCTCGTCCGCGGCAGCGTCGCCGAGTCCGTCCTTCGGCGCGCGCTCGTGCCGCTCCTGGTGACCCGGCCGGGCGCCCATGCCCGGTCCTGGAAGAAGATCGTCGTGGCGCTCGACGGATCGGAGCGCGCCGAGTCGGTCCTTCCGGATGCCTTCAATCTGGCGCACAGCCTGGGGGCGACGCTTGATCTCGTCCGGGTTGCCTTCCCGATGGTCATTCCCAGCGGCGCCGGAGAGGTTCCCATGCTGCCCCTTCCTCCGGAGGACCCGATGCCGTACCTGAAAACGATCGTCGATCGCGCGGCGCGCCTGGGGCTCGAGGCGCATGCCTTCGGGCTGGAGGGGGCGGCCTGCCCCCAGATTCTCCGACACGTGGAGGATTCCGGCGCCGATCTGCTCTGCCTGGCCACCCACGGTCGAACGGGCCTGACGCGCGCGGTGACCGGGAGCATCGCTGAAGAGATCCTTCGGAAAGCTCCGTGCCCGGTCCTGGTCCGTCGGAGCGTGATCTGGGCGGAAGATCCGCCGGGGCATCCCTCCCCGAGGGGCGCGGAGATGTGCGGATCGGGAGCCGAATAAGTCCCGTCCCGTGGGCAGCGCTTCCGTCGAGACGGCGGGCGGCGGGCTTCGACTTGGGACTGATCGGGAATTGAGCCAAAGGAGCCTTCAGGCACCGCCGTTTCGCGATTCCACCCGGCGATAGAGGGCATGCTGCCCGTCCACCGGGCTGAACCATTCCTTCAGACTGCCCTGGAGTCGTTCCGATTCTCCCAGAAGCAGGTACCCTCCCGGCTTCAGGATCTGATGGAACTGCCGAAGAACCCGCGTCCGGCTCTCCGGCTTCAGATAGACCAGAACGTTTCGGCAACTGATCAGATCGAACGGCTCCGCGCGCGGCGCGTCCTCCGTCAGGTCGCGATA
>DATGFI010000220.1:0-2452 GCA_035309205.1 Planctomycetota bacterium
CGAAACGCGTGCAAAGGCGTGTTCGACGATCAACCGATCGTTGGGATCATCTTCGACCAGGAGAATGGTACGGAATGGGGTCTCCGCCTCCATGCTATCCGACCTCCGTACCGGCGCACAGCGCCGCATGGTGAAATCGCGCGCGGGCCAGGATTTCCTCGCTCCGGCGCGGGAGCGCCCGCGCGAGCCAGATGACCGCGGCCTCGGCGGGGCACAGGGTGACGCGGGGATACTGCGCGGCGGCGATTAGTGGGGCGAGCGCTTCGACCTGATCCCGACCGAGCAACTCTTCCATGGCCCGACGGACGGCCTTCTCCAGCTGATCTCCGTGGCCGACCGGCATCAGATGCGAATGGATGGCCAACACGGCCTGAAACGATTCTTCGCGGAAGGATTCGTCGAAGATGTCGATCCGGTAGGCGCAAAGGAGGGGAGTCGCCCGACGTCGGAGCAGGCGGTGCCAGAGTTGCTCCAGATGGACTGCGGCCGCAAGGAGGCCGTCCCTCCAGAGAAGATCGACCATCTCCCCGTAGGCCCGGAGGCCGGGCCTGGAATCCTTCTCCGCGGCGCGATCGAGCAACGTGCCGATCTTCGCCTGGAAGCGCTCGGAGTCCGGCCTGCCGTCCACCATGAATTGAGAGAGCGTCTCTTCGGCATCCAGGACGATCAGCTGGCCCTGATCGACCGCTCGCTCGATGTTGACCTGCTCTTCCTTGAGCCGGCGCTCGAAGGCCTCGCGATGCGCCGGCGTGGCGATGGCGACGACGGCCTCCCCGCGGTCCAGCCCTTCGCGAAGGTAGTGGGAAACCCGGCACGAGAGGGTATTGTCGTCCTCGTAGAGCTGGAGGAGATGATCCCTCGGCCTTACCCGGGCCAGAAGCTCCTTCCACGATGCGGCGACCATATGTCTGCCTTGCATGAGTACTCGACCCTCACGATGCGGGAGTCCGGTCGAACAGGGCGACCGCCCGCGGCAACTCGATCCAGAACCGGCTTCCCGCGCCTGGCGCGGATTCGACTCCGGCCGTCCCGGCCATCCGGTCCATGGCCCGACGGACGATCGCGAGCCCTATTCCCGTGCCGGAATACACCTCGGCCGGGTGCAGCCGCTCGAACACCCGGAAGATGCGCTCGTGGTACTCCGGCTCAATCCCGATTCCATTATCCTCCACCCAGATCCGAATCCGACCGTTCCTTGCTTCGGACCGGATCCGGATCTCCGGAGGAACGCCGTTGGCAACGTACTTGATGGCATTCGAGAGCAGGTTTCGGATCGCCATCGACAGGGCGACTCCGTTGGCGAACACGGGCAGCAGCGGGCGCTCGACGCGGATTCGGGAACGGCGCTCCCGGGCTTCAGCATCGAGCTCCTGAAGAAGTTCGTCCACGAGGGGGCCCAGTTCCATCGGATACAGCGACAGGTCCTGCCGGCTGAGCCTGCTGTACGCAAGGAGATCGGTCACGAGCAGATCCATCCGGCGGCTGGCCTCCATCATCCGCTTCAAGTAATCCAGAGCGCGCTCATCAAGGACACCGCGGCAATCTTCCCGGAGGATCTGGCCGAAGCTGTGTATCGCCCGCAAGGGAGCTCGAAGATCGTGGGCGACCGTATAGGAAAAGCCCTCGAGCTCCCGAAGCGCCTCCTCAAGCTGCTCATTGCGGTCTTGGATGCGACGCTCCAAGTCCGCCTTGAACGAGCGAAGCCCACGCTCCGCCCGTTTCTGCACATCGATATCCGTCCATAGCCCGATCCAGCGACCGATGCCGCCCGAATCCGCCCGCGCGGGGACGGCCCGCAGGATGAACCAGCGATATTCTCCGTCGGCTCTTCTCACCCGGATCTCGGCTTCGTACTCGGTCCCTTCCCCGAGGGCTGTCCGCCAGCGGCCCAGAGCCGCCTCTCGATCGTCGGTATGGAGAACGCAGGTCCAGTCGCGATTCGCCAGAGCCTCCTCCGTCAGTCCGGTGTAGTTGATGAAGCGCTGGCTGAACGCTTCCACGGATCCGTCGGGCCTGTGATAGGAGACCAGGGCGGGCAGCTGGCCCAGGACATCGTCCTTGATAAGCCCCCGTCCGGAGACTCCCATGTCGCACTGCGAGATACGGGGATCCGACACGTCAGGCTCCGCATCGCAGCCCGCTCTGGTGCTGCGCCAGGGGGCCGGGACGGGATCGGCCCGCCGGGATTCCGGTCACGCCGCAGGTGCGCCAATGTCGCCTGTGACGGTCGCCGGAAGAGAGCGTAAATAAGGGGAGTTCGGACTTCGCACGAAGGATCTCTAGAAGAAAGGATAGACCATGCGCAGGACGCATAGCGGAAGCCACATCGTGGAGAAGGCGCAGGATCTGTATTCGAATTCCCGGGAGCTGGCCAAGGACGGCGCCTCGAGGGCCAAGTCGTTCATCCATGAGAGCCCGGTGCTCTCCGCCTTCCTGGGAGCCGGCGCAGGCT
>DATGFI010000221.1:0-2663 GCA_035309205.1 Planctomycetota bacterium
TCCGCCACGAAGGGCTTGGTCGTCCGGATCGGGATCATCGACTCGTCCCGCACGGTCTTGCGGATCACGGTGAGCTCGTCCGCGCGGCGGGCCGCCTCCAGCATGACCGACGTCGGCGAGGCGTCGACGACGACGTCGGCGAGCGGGAAGTCCTTGGGCTTGGCGGGCTCGGGGCCCTCGCCGAATTCAAACTTGGCCTCGGTCCAGGAGAAGAGGTCGTAGATCTCCTCCTGGGCCTGCTCTCGGAGGGCGGTCTCGATGTCGCTCTTGGTGACCAGGCCCTGCCGGCTGACCAGCTCGCCCAGGCGCTTGCCGGTCTTCTGCTGCTCGACCAGCAGCTGGTCGAGCTGGGTGCGGGTGATCTTGCGGGTGCGGATCAGGATTTCACCCAGCGAGCTGGTCTTCCGGGTGCTGGTGGAGATCAGCCGCATGCCCTCGGGGCCGAGATAGATCATTTTCTGCATCGGCCCCTGAATGATGGTCAGCAGGCCGGCGCTCTGCCGGGAGGCGAGATGCTGAAGCAAATCCGCGAAATTGAAAATCGAGACGTCACCGCGGAGTTCACCCATGATGACACATTGTTATACTTTTAGCCTAGCCCTTCAAGACGTTTGCGATCCGTTCCAGGAGCAGATCCTCCTTAAACGGCTTCACCAGGACATACCGGGCCCCGCACTGCAGGGCGTTGTTGATCGCCTGCTTGCTGGTGTTGCCGGCCAGCACGATGAACGGCACCTTCATCTTGTCGCGCAGCAGCTTGCAGAAGAGGAGGCCGTCCTCGGTCTCCAGCGGGACGTCGATGACCGCCACGTCGGCCGCTCGGCGCATGAAGTCCTGGGTGTCGTCGTTCGGACGGCTCTCGACCACGTCGAATCCGGCGGACCGGATGAACAGCGCCAGAGCCTGGCGGAAGGTCGGCAGCTCGCTCACCAGCATGACCGAGCGGCCGTTGGGGTTTCCGCGCTCGTCGGAGGGCGTCACGGCCCGCCGGAGCACCGTGTGGGGACCCTGGCTGCCTTCGCCGCGGTCCTTGATCTTGATGACGCCGCGCTGGGCCAGGCCGTAGAGCGTACGCAGGACCGTGAACTTGGGGAACAGGGACTCCTCGATGATGTGGCCCACGGAGCGTTCCCCGTCCACCAGCGGAAGGATGTCCTCGATCGCGTTGCGGTCGAGGCCCGGGTCGTCGAGCGAGGCCGGCAGCTCGAGCCGCTCGGCGACCAGGCGGACGTCGGGGATGACCGACTGGATGCGCGCGAGCTCGTCGACGCGCCGCGCGGCTTCGATCATGAGGGACATGACGTTCGCGTCCAGGAGCACGTTGGCCAGCGGGCTCGGATCGCTCGGCGCCTGGAAGGCGCCCCCGTCGGTGAACATGAACGTCGCTCCGGTCCAGGTGAAGAGGTCATAGACCTCCTCGGCGACCTGCTCGCGAAGGGCGCTCTGGATGATCGCGGGCTCGAGGATCCCGCGGCGGGAGACGATCTCCCCCAGCGGGGTCGCGGTGCGGCGCTGCTCGGCGAGCAGCTCGTCGAGCTGGTCGCGGGTGATCTTGCCGGTCCGCATCAGGATCTCGCCCAGCGGGTTGGTCCGGCGGGCGCCGCTTACCAGCCGGATCCCCTCGTCCTGGAAGTGGATGATCTTCTTCTGGTTGTCCTGGAAGATCGACAGATACCCCTTGCAGCCGGCCATGAAGAGCATTTGCAGGAGATTGGAGATGCCGAGAACTTCGACGTCGCCTTTGATCGTTCCCATGAATCAGCGTACGGGTTCGGCAGGGGGGGCAAGCTTCACCGTGTTGCCCTTTCGGTCCTGGGCCTTGATGTAGCCCAGGATGAGGAGCCGGTAAATCGCGCGCATGGAGATGAATCGCGGGTAGATGGAGCCATTCACGACCTCCCTCACCGTGCGGCGGCCGTTGATGAGGGGCAGGATGTCGTCGACGACGTCGATGTCCCCGCTCAGCTCCTCCGCCTGGATCTCGAAGGGGAACTTGGTGAGGCTCATGTCGTCGTCGCTCAGGATCTTGCGGATCATGAGGAGCTCGTCGGCCCGGCGGGCGGCCTCGAGGATGAGACCGGTCATGTTGGCGTCGAACGTCACGCCGGCCAGCGGGTTGCTCTCCTCCTGCTGCCGGGGGGCGCGTCCTTCGGCGAACTCGAACGCCGCTTCCTTCCACATGAACATGTCGAAGATCTCTTCCTCGATCTGCTCGCGCAGGGCTTCTTCCACGTCCTTCTTCTGGACGAGGCCGCTTTCGACGGCAATCTGGCCGAGCTTCCAGCCCAGGAGCTTCTGCTCCTTGAGGAGGGCGTCCAGGTCCTCCTTCGAGATCCGCTTGCGGCGAAGGAGGATCTTGCCCAGCTTGTTGATGCGCTTCATCGACGAGGACAGGAGCCTCATTCCCTTGGGGCTGAAGTGGATGGTCTTCTTGTCCTCGCCGCGGTAGAGGGACAGGATTCCTTCCCTGTGATTCATCGCCAGAATCTGCAGCAGGTTGCCCAGCCCCAGGATCTCGACGTCCCCCTTGAGAATCGGCATCTAGCGCACCTCGACCTGGGCCATGCGCCGGATGGCCTCGGGGTAGGCTTCGCACTCGGCCTGGAAGACCCGGTCGGCGAGGGTTTCGGGGGTGTCTCCGGGGAGGACGGGGACGCGTTTCT
>DATGFI010000222.1:0-3895 GCA_035309205.1 Planctomycetota bacterium
CGGCGCGTTGCAGGAAACCGGCGTCAGCCCCTTGGATACCGGCGCCGGCGTGGGCACTCTCGTCTCGGTGGCGTACCTCCTGCACGGGCAGGTCGGCTGGGGCCAGTTCCAGCCGGTGATCCGGTACCAGGCGTACAACGATGCGACCTCCGGCGTCGCCCGGAACGTTCTCGATACGAGCATCGTCCGCTGGGACCTGGGCGTGAACTATGTCATGGTGGGACACAACGCTCGCCTTTCCCTGGTCTATACCCGCACCGACGTGGACGGCAGAGCGTTTGGGGGAGTCGTCCTGGGAACGCAGTTCCAATTCTAAAGACACACTGTGTAGAGTTCGAATTTCATACGTGAGGAGGACGGAGCATGAAGTTGTTGAAGGGTATTGGGGTGCTCGCCATGCTGGCCGTGGTCGCCAGCACGGGCGTCGCCAAGGAGCAGGACAAGGAGCCGATCAAGGTCGGCATCCTGCATTCTCTCAGCGGCACGATGGCCATCAGCGAGGTGTCGCTACGCGACGTGACCCTGATGGCGATCGAGGAGATCAACGCCAAGGGCGGCGTCCTTGGTCGCAAGGTCGAGGCGGTCGTCGTGGATCCCGCTTCCAACTGGCCGCTCTTTGCCGAGAAGGCCAAGCAGCTCCTCGTCCAGGACAAGGTCAGCGTCGTCTTCGGATGCTGGACTTCGGTGAGCCGCAAGTCGGTGCTCCCGGTCTTCGAGAAGGAGAACGGCATCCTCTTCTATCCGGTGCAGTATGAAGGGGAGGAGTGCTCGCGGTCCGTGTTCTACACGGGCGCGGCAGTCAACCAGCAGGCCGGCCCCGCGGTCGACTACCTGCTGTCGAAGGAAGGCGGCGCGAAGAAGAAGTTCTACCTGCTGGGCACGGATTACGTCTATCCCCGCACGACGAACAAGATCCTCCGCCAGCAGCTGATCGCCAACGGCATTCCCGAGTCGAACATCGAAGAGGAATACACGCCGTTCGGCCATCAGGACTATCAGACGATCGTCCGCAAGATCAAGGCCTTCGCGGCCGGCGGCGGCGCGGCCGTCGTCTCGACGATCAACGGCGATTCGAACGTGCCGTTCTACAAGGAGTTCGCCAACCAGGGCCTGACCTCGGAGAAGTGCCCGGTGGTCGCGTTCTCGGTCGCCGAGGACGAGCTCCGCGGCATGGACACGTCCTCCCTCGTCGGCCACCTGGCTGCGTGGAACTACTTCCAGTCGATCGACACTCCGCAGAACAAGACGTTCGTCAAGGCCTTCAAGGCCTACTGCGAGAAGAACAACCTGCCCGGCGGCGCCAAGCGCGTCACCGACGATCCGATGGAGGCCGCGTACATCGGCGTGAACATCTGGAGGCAGGCGGTCGAGCAGGCCGGAACTACGGCCGTGGACGCCGTCCGTCAGGCCATTCCCGGACAGTACTTCCTGGCCCCCGGCGGCTGGGTGCAGATGGACGAGAAGAACCATCACCTGAAGAAGCCCGTCATCATCGGCGAAATCCTGGCTGACGGACAGTTCCAGGAAGTGTGGCGCACGAAGGGCCTCGTGACGGCCGAGCCCTGGAGCAAGTTCGTGAAGGACTCGAAAGAGAAGATCGCGGACTGGACGTGGCCCAACATCACGGGCAACGAGACCAAGCCCAAATTCACGGTCCCGGCCCATCCGTAAGTCGGCGTCCCAGAATTCGATGTAAACCCGATTCCGGGCCCCCGGGGCAGCAATGCCCCGGGGGCCTCTCCTAAGAGAGAAAGCTGGGCTCAGAGCATGAGACACATAGCGCAGTGTCTCGTCCTGGTGTACGGACTTGCTCAGAATCCGCCCTCGCCACAACAGCCCCCCGCCGCGCAAACCCCTCCTGCTCCCTCGGCTCCAACCGCCCCCCCGACACCCCCTGCGATCCCGGCTCCTGCCGGATCGAAGGCGCCGCCCGCAACGCAGAATCCCCCCCCAGGGGCGGATTTTGCCAAGGCCGTCACCGATCTGGCCTCGCGCGACCGCAAGGTCCAGGAGGCCGCCATCGAGAGCCTCGGCCGCTACCGCGACCACCGTGCCCTCGTCCCCCTGACTGCGCTGCGGCAGGGAACCCTCTTCCTGATGGGCGAGGTCCTGGTGATCGTCCCCACGGAAAAAGAAAAGAAGACCTTCCTCAAGGACGGCACGGAGCTCGCGCCGGTGACCGAAGCCATCAGCGGAAAGCTCGTGTTGGGCGAGGACGGCCAGCCCAAACAGATCGACATTTCCACGCTGAAGCGCGTGGTCGCGACGAACGCGCTCAAACAGAAAATCGCGCCGGTCCTGAGTTCGCTCAGCCTCGCGAGCCCCGATCCGGACGCCCGCAAGTCCGCCGCCGGACGGATGGGGGAGGATCGGGCCCCCGAATCCCTGCCGCTCCTGAAGGCGGCGATGGCTGAGGAGACGGATCGCTGGGTCCGTCTGGCCATGGACGAGGCGATCCAGATGATTCGCCTGGCCGATGCGGACCCTTCCGTCCGGATGGACGCGGCCAGTCATCTGGGAGGGATCTCGGGTTCGAACGCCGTCCCCCAGCTCAAGGCCATGATCGCGCCGGGCCCCGACGGTCAGCCGCCCGAGAAGGACAAGAGGGTCGCGGAGGCCGTCCGGGTCGCGATCAAGGACATCGAATCCCATGAAGCGCTGACCCAGACCGTCAGCACGACCTTCGAAGTCCTGAGCCTGAGCTCGGTGCTGATGATGATCGCGCTGGGGCTGGCGATCACCTTCGGCGTGATGGGCGTGATCAACATGGCCCACGGCGAGATGCTGATGATCGGCGCCTATGCCGCCTACTCTGTCCAGAACGTCTTTCAGGCCGTCGCGCCCGGCCACTACGACTGGTACTTCATCGTGGCGATCCCGGTGTCCTTCCTGGCCTCGGCGTCCATGGGCATGCTGATCGAGCGGACCCTGCTCCAGCGCCTCTACGGCCGGCCCCTGGAAAGCATGCTGGCCACCTGGGGCATCAGCCTGATGCTGCAGCAGCTGGTGCGGTCGATCTACGGAGCGGCGAACGTCGACATCAAGAGTCCCGGATACCTGAGCGGGGGCCTTCAGATCATGGCCGGGCTCACGCTCTCCTACAACCGCATCTTCATCTTCGTCTTCAGCCTGCTGTGCCTCCTGGGGATCTATCTCCTCCTGTACCGCTCGGCGATCGGCCTCCGGATCCGTGCGGTCGTGCAGAACCGCTCGATGAGCGCGTGCCTGGGGGTCGCGACCGGCCGCGTGGACGCGCTGACCTTCGCCATCGGCGCCGGGGTGGCCGGGATGGCCGGCTGCGCGCTGAGCCAGCTGGGGACCGTGGGACCGGGCCTGGGCCAGACCTACATCGTCGACGCCTTCATGGTCGTGGTGCTGGGCGGGGTCGGCAAGCTCATGGGAACCGTCGTCGCCGCCTTCGGGATCGGAGGGGTGAACAAGATCCTCGAGTCGCTGATCGGGAGCGCGCTGCCGAAATGGGGGCCGATCCTCTCCAAGGTCGCGGTCCTGGTCCTCCTGATCCTCTTCCTTCAGAAGAAGCCGTCGGGACTCTTCGCGATCAAGGGGCGCCATGCAGACGCCTGACCTGTCCACGCTCCCGCTCTGGCGCCGGCTTCATAGCCCGAAGCAGTGGGCCCTGATCGCCTTCCTGTCCTTCCTGGTCCTCGGGGTGGTGCCCTTCCTGAACGCCCGGGTGTCTCCGGGCTCCTGGTACTACCTTTCCGACTTCCAGGTTACGCTCTTCGGAAAGTACCTGACGTACGCGATCCTGGCGCTGGGGATGGACCTCCTGTGGGGCTACACGGGCATCCTGAGCCTGGGCCAGGGGGTCTTTTTCGCCCTGGGCGGCTACTGCATGGGGATGTACCTCATGCTCCACATCGGCCTGGAGGGC
>DATGFI010000223.1:0-6573 GCA_035309205.1 Planctomycetota bacterium
ATCTTCGATTTCGACGACGCCATCTATCTCCGGCACCCCGATACCGTGGCCGCCATCTGCTCCCGGGCCAGCCGCGTGGTCGCCGGAAACGAGACGCTCGCCGCATTCGCCCGGAAGCATAACGACCGCGTTTCGGTCGTCCCGACCGCGATCGACACCGACCGCTATGCCCCCGGGACCCGCGACGGTAAGACGGTCGTCTGGACGGGAAGCGCGGAGAATCTGAAATACCTGGCCGCCATCCGTTCCCGCATTCACCATCCGCTCCGCGTCGTGTGCAACCGGAAACCCGATTTCGACTGCGAATTCATCCCGTGGAGCCCGGCCACGGAAGTCTCCGCGCTGCGCTCCGCCGCCGTCGGCATCATGCCGCTTCCCGATGAGGAATGGACACGCGGCAAGTGCGGTTTCAAGCTGCTCCAGTACATGGCCTGCGGGCTGCCCTCGGTCGCCTCGCCGGTGGGGGTGAACGCAGAGATCGTGGGCGACACCGGCGTCGTCGGGGAGGACTGGGAGGGGGGAATCCAGAAGGCGCTGGCCATGGACGGTACGCCGGCCCGGGTGCGCATCCAGGAGCGCTACTCGATCCAGGCCGTATTCCCGCTCTGGTGGAACGCCATTCAGGCCGCTCTGGCGTTATAATGCAACAGACGGGCCCCGGAGACCGTCTCCATAAATGAGCATGCGCACCTTCCCCCTCGCCGCCCTGTTCGCCCTGGCCGCGGGCTGCGGCGTGGATCCGTCCGTCCCGCAGTACATGCTGGATCTCCCCCGCACGGAGGAGGAGACCCTGCGGGTCTGCGAGGAGATCCGCCACGAGTTGGGCGAGGATGCCCACGTCGAGCGGGTGGAGGACTATTTCTTCGTGGCCTCGAACGACTCGCTTCAGAAGTTCGTCGAGTACAAGACCACGGTGACGAGGGTCTTCCGGTACCTCTATGAGGACTACTTCACCCGGAAGCCCGAGAAGCCGATCCGCGTCTACCTGTTCCGCGACAAGTCCAGCTACGACTCCTACTGCCGCGCGACCTATGACAAGCCCCCGTCCACGCCGTACGGCTTCTACATGTCTCGCGAACGCAAGATGGTGATGAACATTTCGACGGGAACGGGGACGCTCGCGCACGAAATGGTCCATCCCCTCCTGTCCGAGGACTTCCCGGGCGTCCCCAGCTGGTTCAACGAGGGCTTCGCCTCCCTGTTCGAGCAGTCGGGCGACCGGGGCGGAAAGATGGTGGGCTTCGTCAACTGGCGACTGCCCAAGCTCAGGCAGCTGCTCAAGATCAACAAGGGGATCCCCCTGGCCGACCTGATCAAGACGACGACCGAGCAGTTCTACGGCGAGGACGATCGGGGGGTGCACTACGCGACCGCCCGCTACCTGTGCCTCTTCCTCCAGGAACGCCAGCTCCTCATCCCCTTCTTCAAGGAGTTCCAGGCCACCGCGAAGGTCGATCCCACCGGAGCGGCCGCGATGAAGAAGGTCACCGGCATGACGCCCGCGGAGCTCGAACCCTCGTGGCGGGAATGGGTCTTGGGTCTCCGCTACCAGGACTGACATCCGGGTGCACGATTCCTTCGAGGACGCGAAAAAGCCGGCGTCCCACCGCACGGCCGTCTTCATCCTGATCGCGATGTCCGTGACCATCGCGTTCTTCGGATGGCAGGCCCTGCGCACCTCGCAGCTGTCGATCACCTCGATCTCCAAGCCGGCCGAGTACCGGCTGGCCTCCACCACACCGCATCCCTCCCGCCGCTGGATCCGCGTGACCGGCTGGATTGACGGCCAGGCGACGATCGACGTCCCGGGGCAGGAATCGGCGACGATCGGCCCGGGCGGTATTGAATGGAGATGCGCGGGGAGCTGGGAAGCAGGGGACTGCGTGCTGAAATACACGCCCCGCACGGCCAAGACGGGCAAGCTGACCGTGGAATTCCGGATCGAATGAATGGCCACGCCTTCGGCCCGGCGGGGCCGAAGGCCTCGAGGTGTTACCGGGAACTCCTACTTTGCGGCCTGCACGTAGATGTTGTTCGACAGGATCCAGACGATGTCGTTCCGCATCGCTTCCACGCGGTAGGCCCCCGGCTCCGTCAGGTCGACCAGGATCTCGTCGCCTTCCTCCTCGAGGATGGACTCGCCGTTCCGGTAGACGTTGAGCAGGCCCTCCTGGGGGAAGCTCGCGACGAGTTCGGTCTTCTCGCCCAGCTCGATCGAGTCGCCCATGCCGGCGACCTTCTTCCCGTTGTCGATCTCGAACGAAAAATCGGTCGGATCGTCCCACCAATCGAAGGACACATAGAGCGCCCCGTGCCGGACGGCCTCGAGCACCTGCTTCTTCGCCTTCTTGAAGTCCTTGTCGAGCGGCTTGTCGAGCAGGATGTGGTTGGTGATGGTCTTAAACGCGGTCTCGTACGGGAAGACTTCCAGAGTCTGCCCGTTGTAGTCCTTCTTGTACTTGTGATTGTCGATCTCGCCGATGCCGACGACCTTCGCCTTCAGGTTGAGCTGGTCCCAGCGCTTGAGGGTCTCGATGCGCGGCCCGGACAGCCAGTCCTCGAATTCGGTGTAGACCTCCATGGTGACGTCCTCGCGGTCGAGCTGGCTCTGCCAGTCGGTCATGAGGTCCCAGAGGCCCATTCCCGTGTAGTTGGCGACGTTCCAGTCCTCCCAGCGGTAGCTGGGAATGCCGAACTTCGACGTTCCGATATGGTCGGGGTGCGCGATGAATCCGAACCAGCCCTGGGCGTTGACGGCGTCGATGTACTCCTGGGGCTTCAGCGCGCGGAGCTTGTCCACGTCCTTCAGCTTCTTTTCCCCGAACACGATGAAGTGGTTCTTGTCGGGGGTGATCTCCGTGCCGCAGATGATGAGGGAGCTGCCATTCCACTTTTCCTGCCCGTCCTCGACCGGCTTCATCTGGTCGTGGTCCGTCATCATCACGAAATCCAGACCCGCGTCGTTGGCCGCCTTGCCGATTTCCTCCATGTCGCCGGTGCCGTCGGAATACGTGGAGTGGCAGTGGATCGCGCCTCGATAGTCGTACTTGGCCATCAGAACCCTTTGAGCAAATGGTTCAAAACATCCCTCCGCAGGGAGACTTTCTCCGTCCCCGGAGAGGTGGAATCAGGCTAATTTCTAGGATCAAAACGCTTTTTTCGCAAGAGATATCCGCCTGGGGCCGAAAAAAGCGCGATTCCCACCGGCCGCGCTCAAGCGTCGATCTTGAGGTCCTTCAGGTGAAGCTCGACGGATTCGTTCCCCTGCCACGAATTGATCTGCGGCGTGAATGCGACCGAAACCGAGCGCGCTTTCTTCAGCGGCTCGTAGAGTTCGCCCATGCCGAATCCGACCACACGCACGGACTTACCTTCCTGCATCAGGTAGAACGAAAGGTGGTCGTTCTTCTTCCCCATCAATCTGGGCTCACCGGCCACCCTGACGTGTGAGGCGACGAGCAGCGGCACAGGATTCCCGGGCCCGTGGGGCGCCAGGCGCTCCAGTTCCCGCACGACGGAGCGCGTCACCGCCCCGATCGACACCTCGTCATCCACTTCGAGCTTGGGCGTCAGATTCTCCCCGGTCAGCCGCACCGAGATGTGATGTTCCATCTTCCGGCGGAACACCTCGAGGTTTTCCTGGCGGAGCGAGAGGCCCGCCGCCATCGCGTGCCCGCCGTGGGTCAGGAGCTGTTCGGTGCAGGCTTCGAGCGCGGTGTGCAGGGCCAGGCCGCCGATCGACCGGGCCGAGCCGCGGGCGACACCGCTTTCGTCAATCGCCATCACGAATGACGGGCGATAATAGCGGTCGACCAGCCGAGCCGCGACGATGCCCACGACGCCCACGTGCCAGCGAGCATCGGCCAGGATGATCGCCGCCCCGGGGCCTCCCCCGGACTCCACCTGGGCGAGGGCCTGCTCGAACATTTCATCCTCGATCCCTTTGCGGTGCCGGTTCGACTTCTCCAGGAGCGAGAGGATTTCCTCGATTCTCACGGAGTCGTCGCTGACCAGGAGATCGACGCAGTCCATCGCCGTCCCGATCCTCCCCAGGGCATTCAGCCGGGGCGCGAGCTTGAAGCTGACGTCGAACGTGTCAATCGCCTTTTCCTCGAGCCGCGCCAGCCCCAGGAGGGCCCGCAGGCCCTTCCCCCGGCAGGCCCGCAGGGCGTCGAGTCCGTAGCGCACATAGATCCGGTTCTCGCCGATCAGCGGACAGACGTCGGCGATGGTCCCCAGGGCCGCCAGGCCCATCGCATCCAGAATGAAGCCGTCGAACCCCGGCCGCCGCTTCGCGCCCAGCCGGTCCGCCACCGCCCAGGCCAGCTTGAACGAGATCCCCGCCGAGCAGATGCCCGTGAAGCCGTAGGTGGAGTCCCGGAGCTTCGGATTGATGAGGGCCGTCACTTCCGGCAGCACCGGACCGGGTTCGTGATGATCGAGGATGATCACGTCCATCCCCCGCTGCCGCGCGAGCGCGATCTCCTCGACGTCGTTCGTCCCGCAGTCGATCGTGACGAGCAGCTTCGCGCCCTCGGACGCGAAGGCCTCGACGGCGGCCGCGTTGAGGCCGTAGCCGTCGGTCACCCGGTGCGGCACGCGGTACTTCACCGGACATTCCAGGAGGGTGAGCAGCTTGATCAGGATGGCCGTCCCGGAGGTCCCGTCGACGTCGTAGTCGCCGAAGATCGCGACGGGCTCCCGCGCCCGGATGGCCGCCTCGAGGCGGTCGACGGCCCTGGGCATATCGTTGAACTTGTCCGGATTGATGAGCGAGGAAATCTCGGGCTTGAGGAAGCCCCGGGCCTCGGACGGCTCGCGCACGCCGCGATTGACCAGGAGGGTCGCGGTGAGGTCGGAGACGTTCAGGGAACGGGCCAGATGCGCGCTCGCCGTCTTATCGGCCTGCGCGAACACCCACTGCTTTTCCCGCCGCTCTCGCTTTTCCCGACGTTCCCGCATTCCCCTCTGCCCCGATCAGCCGGAGCCGCAGCATGTTGAGCGCGTAGCCCGCCGCTCGTTCCTTGACGTTGCTGCGGTCCCCGGAAAAGACTTTCGATTCCACCCGATCGCCGACGGCCATGTAGCAGAGCCCCACGGGCTTATCCTTCGACCCGCCGCCCGGCCCGGCAATGCCCGTGACCGCCATCCCGATCGCCGCCCCGCTCGTCCGCGCCACGCCCAGCGCCATCGCCCGGGCGACCGGCTGGCTGACCGCGCCGTGCTCGGCAATCAGCGCGGGGTCCACCCCGAGGCGCTTGACTTTCGATTCGTTCGAATACGTCACCACCGACTCCAGGAGCACCGCGGAAACTCCCGCGATCTCGGTCAGCCGGTGCGAGATCAGGCCGCCCGTGCACGACTCGGCGACGGCGAGCGTGGTCCCGGTTTCGATCAGCTTCCTCGCCACGACATCGTGAAGTTCCCCATCCATGTAGCACGAGCCCAGGGCGGCACGGATGCGGCGGGAAAGATCGTCGAGGACCTGCTTGCGGCGGGGCCCCTCTGCTCTGACGAAGATGTTAACGCGGCCGATCCGCACGGTCAAGCCGTAGCTTGCGCGCTTCCCCACGATCCGATTCACGATCTCGTCGACCGTTCCCTCGGGCAGCCCGTAAGAGTAGCCCTCCCACACGGCGAACCCCGCCCTCGTACGGATCCTCGGAAGGACGTGGTCCCGGAACATCGGTTGCATTTCCCGGGGCGGGCCGGGCATCGCGACCAGAACGACCCCACCCTGGCGCAGGAGGAAGCCCGGAGCGGTGCCGTGGGGATTCGGCAGCACGGTCGAGCCCCGAGGAACATAGGCCTGCCGCTTGTTGATCGCCGCCATCCGCGTGCCGTACCGCCGGAAGCGCTCCTGGATCCTCTTCCAGATCGCCTCCCGGTAGACGAGCGGACGGTGAAACGCCTCCTCGACCGCCGCCCGGGTATAGTCGTCTTCCGTGGGTCCCAGTCCTCCCGTCAGGAGGATCAGGTCCGACCGCGACGCGGCCAGCTTGAAGGCGTCGACCAACCGGCCGAAGTGATCGTCGACGGTCTGATGATGACGGACTTCCAGGCCCGCACGGGCGAGCTGCTGGGCGATCCAGGCGGCGTTGGTGTCGACGTTCTTGCCCCGCAGGAGCTCGGTGCCCGTGGAAAGAATCTCGACGTTCATTTCACCAGCTTGATCGGCGGCGCGGCGGTGCCGCGCTCCTGGGGCGGCTCGAACATCGAGTAGGGGGACTTGCGGCCGGTGATGCTGATCGCGCCCCGGCACAGGCTCAGGCGCACCGTGCCGGTGACGTTCTCGTTGATTTTGGAGAAAAACGCGTCCAGACCCTGGCGGACCGAGAGAAACCACTTGCCCTCATAGACCAAGTCGGCATAGCGCTGCGACAGCGATTCCTTGAAATGGAGGACTTCGCGCTCCAGCGTGATCGACTCCAGCGCGCGGTGCGCCGTCAGGAGGATCGCCGCCGCGGGCGATTCGTAGATCTCCCGGGTCTTAAGCCCGCTGATCCGGTTCTCGACGACGTCGAAGCGTCCGACGGATGCGCGGCCGCCGATCTTGTTGAGCTCGTCGATCAG
>DATGFI010000224.1:0-4125 GCA_035309205.1 Planctomycetota bacterium
TCATGAGGATTCTACGCATTTTCCGGCTTGAAGGATGCGCGGAACTTCTGGCCGGAACGTCGCTCGGAGGGAGCTCCTGCAATTTCGATCCGGGATCCCCCCTCCGCACCGAGATGGGAAAACTCGCTCTCAGTCCCGGCGTATGATTGATATTGGAAGCGGGATCATGAGGCTGCCCCAGACCCTGTTCATCGCCGTTGCTCTTGCGCTCCCGGGATACCCCCTCCAGGACAAGGCCGCCCCTTCCGCGCTGGATGCCGAGGCCAAAAGCTTCATCGATGCCTTCTGCCTGAAGTGCCATTCGGCGGAGAAGCCCAAGGCGAAGCTCGATGTCTCCTTCGCGCTCCTGGCGGGCCCCCAGAAGGAGCCCCGCTCCTGGAGGAAGATCGAGGAGCGTCTCCGTGACGGGGCGATGCCTCCGGACGACAGTCCCCAGCCCCCCGGCCCGCGGAAGATGGCGTTCCTGGCCTGGCTGAAGAAGGCCCGGGGAGCGGCGGAGGCGAAGCTCGCCCCGGATCCGGGGCGCACCCTCAGCCGACGGCTCACCCGGGAGGAGTACAACAACACCGTCCGCGATCTCCTGGGCGTCGCCGTGCGCCCCGCAGACAAGTTCCCCGCCGACGGGGGCGGCGGCAAGGGATTCGACAACAACGCCGAGACGCTCTTCGTCCCTCCCCTGCTGCTGGAGAACTACTACCAGGCCGCGGGCGAGCTCATCCTGGCCGCGGATGCGAAGCACCTGTGCCTCGTGAAGGTGGACGCGGAGAAGACCCCCAAGCTGTCCGCCCGCCGGGTGATTTCGGACTTTGCGGCGAAGGCCTTCCGGCGTCCTCCCGAAGCCCCGCTCGTCGACCGCTGGACCTCGCTCTATGAGACGCTCGAGAAGAAGGGCGTGAAGTTTGAAGAGGCCGTGAAGACAGTGCTCCGCGGCATGCTGACCTCCCCCAATTTCATCTTCCGGGTGGAATCGGACCAGCCGCTCACGGAGCCCTGGCCGGTGGACGGCTTCGAGATGGCCAGCCGTCTGTCGTATTTCCTCTGGTCCTCGATGCCCGACGACGCCCTTTTCGGTCTCGCGGGAGATCAGAAGCTCAAGTCGCCGGAGGCGATCAAGACGGAAACGCTCCGGATGATCGCGGACCCGAAGTCGCGGGCCTTCGCCCGTAACTTCGCCAGCCAGTGGCTCCATCTCTCGCGCCTGGAGACGACGATCCGACCCGATCCGAAGAAGTTCCCCGAATTCACGCCCTTGCTCCGGGACGCCATGATCGACGAGGCGACGGAGTATCTCTGGGCCCTTTTCCGGGAGAATGGAAGCCTGCTGGATCTGATCAGCTCGGACTACACCTTCGTCAACGAGGAGCTCGCACGGCATTACGGGATCTCCGGCGTGACCGGCCCTCAGATGCGCAAAGTGAAGCTGAGCGATCCCAACCGGGGCGGCGTCCTGGGCTTCGCGGGCGTGCTCACGCTCACCAGCCATCCCGCCCGGACGAGCCCCGTAGTTCGCGGAAAGTGGGTTCTGGAGACGCTGCTCGACGATCCGCCCCAGCCTCCCCCGCCCAACATCCCTCCGTTGCCTTCGGATGACGCCCCCGTGCAGGGCCTGACCCTTCGCGAGCAGCTGGAGAAGCACCGCCAGAACCCCGTCTGCGCCGGCTGTCACCGCTCGATCGACCCGGTGGGCTTCGCGCTGGAGAACTTCGACCCGATCGGGCGCTGGCGCACCGAGATCCAGGGAAAGCCCGTGCTGACGGACAGCGTGCTTCCGACCGGGGAGAAGTTCTCCAAGCCGAGCGAGCTGAAAGAGATTCTGATGAAAAAGAAGGAGTCCTTCGTCCGTAGTATTACCGAGAACATGCTGGCGTATGCGCTGGGCCGGGGGATCCAGCCCTGCGATGCCCCAAGCGTGGACGCCATCCTTGCGGCGACGGAGAAGGACGGCTATCGCGCCCAGACCTGGCTCACGGAAATCACCCGGTGCTATCCCTTCCGTTACCGGCGGAACGCGGCGCCCGGGACTCGTTGAGGACCACATGAAGAAGCTCGCCGTCAGCCGTCGCGACCTGCTCCGCGCGGGCGGAGTCGTGATGGGTCTTCCCTTTCTCGAGTCCATCGACCGCCTGACCGGCGGCGGGCGCGCCCTGGCCCAGGAGAGCACGGGCGGCATCTTCGGCGGCGGCTCCTCCGGGAAATCGCCGGTCCGGATGGCCGTCCTCTACATGCCCAACGGCGCGAACATGAAGTCCTGGCTCCCGGCCGGGAAAGGCGGCCCCCTCGCGCAGATGCCTCCGACTCTGGAGCCCCTCTCCAAGCTGAAGAGCGACGTCCTGGTGCTTTCCAACCTCTGGAACCACGCTGCCGATTCCGGCGACGGGCACTATGTGAAAGGCGGCGGCTTCCTGACCTGCACGACCATCGAGAAGAGCGATTCCACCGTCAACAGCAACGGCATCTCGATGGACCAGCTGGCCGCCCAGAAGATCGGGCATCTGACGCTCCTGCCGTCCCTCGAGCTGGGCATGGAGCCCGTCCACAGCTTCGTCGACAAGAACGTCGGCTATACGGCCTCCTATGCCTCGTATATCTCCTGGACGTCGCCCACGCAGCCGACTCCCCGCGAGATCAACCCCAAGCAGGCCTTCAACCGTCTATTCCGTCCGTCCGGAAAGGCCGCACCCGTGTTCGTGGACGACAAGAGCGTCCTGGACGCGGTGCTGGCGGACTCAAAGGCCCTCCGGGCCAAGGTCAGCCTGGCCGACCAGCGCAAGCTGGACGAATTCCTGGACTCGGTCCGCTCGGTGGAGACCCGCGTGGAGAATGAGGAGCGGCTGGCCCACCACGGCCAATCGTCGCTCCGCGAATCCAAGCGCGCGATGATCGAGGAAATGGGTGCCCGGACGGCGCAGACCCCCGACAACGCCCGGAACACGAAGGGGGACCTCACCGAGCGCGTCCGGCTCATGCTCGACATCCTGGTGCTGGCCTTCGCCACGGATTCAACCCGGATCTCGAGCTTCATGTTCGGGAACGAGGTCACCGGCCAGAACTTCTCGTTCCTGCCCGGCGTGACCGGCGGCTATCACGACATCTCGCATCATGGAAACAACGCCGACAAACTCGAGATGTACGCGAAGATCAATACCTGGCATGTCGCCCAGCTGGCCTATCTGATGGAGAAGCTGAAGGCGGTGAAGGAAGGCTCCAAGACCCTGCTCGACAACTCGATGCTGCTGTTCGGGTCCGGGATCAGCGACGGCAACCAGCACAGCCCGCACAACGTTCCGATCCTACTTGCCGGCCGCGGCGGGGGCACCATCGTGCCTGGCCGCCACCTGGAGTACCAGAAGGACTACCCGCTCTCCTGCCTCTACGTGTCGATGCTGAGCCGGATGGGCGTCAAACTTCCCGCGTTCGCCGACAGCAAGGGCGAGCTGAGCGGGCTCATCTAGGTCCGCGCACTCCTGGCGCGGGGGCCGCCTGGCGGTCGGTTCTTAGCGGGCTCCGAGCTCCTTCAGCTTCTCGAGTTCCGCCGCGACGGCATCTTTCAAATCCTCGAGGTCCGTGATGAGATGGCTGCGGAGGGTTCTGGAGACCTCCAAGCCCAAGACGAGGTACGGTCTTCTCAAGGTTCCCTGCTGGTCGAATCCGCACTCAAAGGAATCACCCAAGGCGAACTTGACCTCCAGGAACTCGGGAGGGTTGGAGGGGGTCTCTTTCGACTGAACGATCATCTTCTCGAGAGCCGCCAGAAGCGATCGGGCGGATGGAACATCCAGAAGCGCGGTTGTCGGGATCCCTTCAATGGGCTGCGCTTCGAAGCGAACCGCGAACACCTCATGGGTCTTCTGATCCGCCTCGTAAGCATGCATGGCGCTCACCGCGAGGGCAGCTCTTTGATCTCCGGCGGCCGACCAGGACAACGACTTGATGGAATACATCATTTGCACGATGAGGATGCCTTTGCGCGAGACGAATTCCTCAACCTTGTTCTTTTGCCGGGGGGGAAGCAACGGGGTCGGCCGGTTCACCTGATCCTGGGCGAATCCAAGGCCGATGACGTCGCAAAGAAGGACGAGCATCATCAGGGCCGAAGGCGTCGTCAGTCGCATCGCGGGTCCCTCG
>DATGFI010000225.1:0-3439 GCA_035309205.1 Planctomycetota bacterium
AATCTTCGCCCAGGTGAACGGCATCGGCTTGAGGACCGGACTGAAGGAATACTTCAGGATCTTGGAGCCATTGCTGCCGTCGCCCGCCGCGGCGAAGTCCGTCAGCGGAAACATCTGTTTGAGGTCGTCCGAGGCGTTCAGCGGTCCCCGCGACGACCCCGACCAGAATCCGTGCTCGAAGAGCGCGCCCGCGAAGATCCCCAGGCGGCTGAGATAGACGTCGAAATTCTGGCGCACCAATCGCCCCTCGGCCTTGAGTTCTACCAGGTGATCGGCCACCGAGGAGCGGATCCTGGCGTTTTCGAATTCCGTCCAGACGGAGATCCGGGTTCCATTTTCGATGCGCAGGTCGGCGGACAGCCTGGCTTTGGCCTCCCCTTCCACGGTCATCGTGCCGCGGCGGAGATTGCCGGGGAGCGAGGCGGGAGTCACCGTGAAAAGAACCCGGATGTTGTTGGCCCGCTCGATGCCCGCCTCGATCTTCTTGAAGGCCGTCTCCGCCGACTCCTGCTGGAAGAGGAGCACCAGGGCAAATAGGGTGTTCATCCCGGAGGATCCTTTCACCGCTTCCTGGACCTTACTGTACCACGCCGGAGGTCCCGGATTGGATAAAGTCGGGAGCGGGCTCAGGCCTTCTTCGGCGTCAGGATCGACACCGCGTAATTCTGCTCGTCGAAATGCTCGCGCATCCGGCGCTCCAGCGCGCCGGCCGAGAGCTTGGCGATCACCTGCGGAACCTGGAAGAGGTCGACATTGCGCTGTACGCAACCCATGATCAGGAAGGCGGCGCCGTCGGGCGTGTCGAACGAGCGGATGAACTTCCCCAACCGCTTCCGCTTGGAGCGTTCCAGGTCCTTCTGCTTGAGTTTCCCCTTCTTCGCCTTGTGGAGTTCCAGCAGGACCTCTTCGGCCAGGCGCTCGGGCTCATCGCACTCGGCTCCGATCAGCGAGAAGCCGAACGCATCCTCGCTGTTGTATGAGAACGAGAAACTGTCGTCGATAAGCCCCGACTCGTAATGCCGGGTGTAAAAGTCGCTGGAGCGCCCGAAGAGCTGGTCGAGCACGACCGAGGATTGGATTTCGCGCTCCAAGGCCTTCGCCCCCGCCGTGTGGAGGTCCTTGAAGCCGATGAGGACCCGGGGCCGCGAAACCGCCATCTCCGCCCGGACCACCCGGTCCTTCACGCCGGCCGGTTCGGTGGGCCAGTGCCGCGCGATCGACCCGCGGGGCTTGAAGCCGTCGCCCGAAAGCGACCTCTCCGCCACCTCGAAGGCCGAGGCGGGATCCACTTCCCCGGCCACCACGAGGACCATGTTGGAGGGGTTGTAGAACATCCGGTAACATTTCTCCAGGAGATCTCGGTCGATCTTCTGGATGTCCGACACTTCGCCCCCGATGTCGATGCGCACGGGATGGACGGTATAGAGGACGCCCATGAGGTTCTTGTAGAGACGATGGTCCGGGGAGTCCTCGTACATCCGGAGCTCCTGCTCGATGATCAGTTTCTCCTTGGCCACATTCTCCGCCTCGAAGTAGGGGGCGGAGACAAAGCCGGTCAGGAGCGCCAGGTTCTTCTCAAAGGCTCCGCTGGCGGTGAAGTAGTAGGCCGTCGTGCAGTAGTCGGTGAAGGCGTTGGAGGAAGCGCCGTACTTGCCGAACTCCATGAGAACATCTTCGCCGCCGGCCTTCTTGAACAGCTGGTGCTCCAGGAAATGGGCGATCCCCGGCGGAGTCTCGAGCTTCTCCTGACCTTCCGGCGTGAAAGTCAGGTCGATCGACCCGTAGCGGGTTGCGAAGATGCCGACCTTCTTGGCGAAGCCCTTTTTCGGAATGGCATAACAGGGCAGACCGCAGGACAGCGTGGTGGAGACGAGCTCTTCTCGAAGTACGGGGCTGCTGCGTTTCCGGAGATTCATCTTGACCAGGTTCGGCTGGTGCCTCGATAATAGTGACAGCGGGTGGCCGTGACAAATGATTCCCGCCCCATGACGTATAATCAGTGCACGTTAAGGAACGGCTCATGACCCGCCCCTTCCTCTGCGCCCTGTCCGCGCTGGCGGCCCTTCTGCTCCCCTTCTTCCCCGCCGCGGCCCAGGACGAAGAGAAGCCCAAGAAGGACGACTTCAAGGAAAAGACCGCCAAACACAAAGAAGATGTCGTCCGCCTTCGGGGACTGGAGTTCAAGTCCGAAGTCGCCGTAGGCGCGTACTCCAAACAAGAGCTGGTGGACTTCCTGAAAGCCGAGTTCGAAAAGGATCTTCCCAAGGAGAAGGCCGAGCGCTACCAGCGCGGCTATGCCAAGTTCGGCCTCATTCCCGCCGACCTGGACATCTACGAGGCGTACCTGGAGCTGTTCGGCAGCTCGATCGCCGGATTCTACCATCCCAAGACGAAAGAACTCCGGCTGATCCGTCCCGGCGAGGGAAAAGACGCCGACGAGGACGCCCTGAAGGCCATGGGAATCGACATGGAACGCATCACCCTGGTGCATGAGCTCACCCACGCCGCCCAGGACCAGAACTTTGAACTGTCCACCCTGCCGATCGAGGACGAGACGAACGACGACCTCGTCCTGGCTCTGAAGAGCGTCATCGAAGGGGATGCATCGGCCGTGGGCTGGAAGTACCAGTTCAAGGACCAGTTCGACATGGTGATCGGCGGCATCAACCAGACCTATAAGACGGGGATGCTGCCGGGCAAGGCGGGCAAGCTGCCGGCCTACCTGCGCCAGTCGCTGACGTTCCCCTACGGCTACGGCACCGACTTCGTGGTGAAATACCTCAAGGGGATCAAGGGAGAACTGAAGGACGCCAACAACCTCTTCAAGGACTTTCCGCTATCGAGCGAGCAGATCCTGCACCCGGAGAAATACTACGACAAGGACAAGAGGAACAACCCGATCCTCGTGACGATGCCCGACCTGGAGAAGCTCTTCGGGGCTCCCTGGAAGGAGAGTTTCAACAACGTCCACGGCGAATTCGCGACAAGACTCCTACTGCGCGAGTTCAAGTGTGACAAGCTGCGCCTCGGCATGATCGATCGCGCGGCCGAGGGCTGGGGGGGCGACCGCTACGTCGTGATGGAGGACGACAAGAAGACGGCGATGTACGTCTGGTTTACGACCTGGGACACCGTGAAGGACGCCAAGGAATTCTACGAGGCCTACTCGATCGCCCTGGAGCGGAAGTACGGGATGGAGTCAAAAGACCAGCGAGAGGAGAAGATGACCTTCCAGACGCCCAGCGGCCTCGTCCAGATCGAGCTCAAGGGACAGGACGTCCTGGTCTTTGACGGAGCCACCGAGGGGATGCTCGCCAAGGCGGGAACGATCTGGAAGGAAACCAAGAAATCCGAGATCACGGGCATCGAGCGCCTGAAGAAATTCGTCTGCGAAAAGGACGGCGTGAAGGAAGCTTTCTCCGGCAAATGCCCCAAGTGC
>DATGFI010000226.1:0-3292 GCA_035309205.1 Planctomycetota bacterium
AGGATGTCTGGATCTGCGAAGAGAACGCGCTCACCGACTTCACGATCGCCGTCCAGAAAAACCCTTCTTATGCGGACGCCTATTTCAATCGGGCGATGGTGCTGGCCAGCCGCGCCCAGTACAAGCTCGCGGTCGAAGACCTGCTCAGCGCGATCCGGTTCAACCCGCAGGATCCGGATTCCCACCGGTGGCTGGGAACCCTCTACGAGTTGAAATTCGAGGATCGCCTTCTGTCGGCGATGGATCATTACGAGAAGTATGTCGATCTCGGAGGCACGGATCCCGTCATTCGGGAGAAGGTCCGCGTCTGGAAGGAGAGCCGAAGGGCGGCGTCGGCGATTCCCCAGGCGGCCCGCAAGCCGGCGACCCCTGAAGACGAGCGCAAGGCCGCGGAAATGCACGCGCGCGCGATGGAGCTCCTAGGAATGCCCGACAAGACGGAAGCCGTTCAGATGCTGGAGAATCTCCTGTCCACTTATGGCAATACGAAATATGTCCAGGAGAAGATGAGCGCGCTCCAGGCGGTAATTTCCACGTTCAAGAAGCGGGGCGCCCCTAAATGAGATTCGCCTTCGTCCTGCTGCTCCTGGCCCAGGACGATGCTCCTCTCTCCCGGGAACGGGAACGGATCCGGACAAAGCCTCCGCTCACAGCTTCCGAGGAGGCGGCCTACGTTGCTCCGGCGGGTCCCCCGATCAAGCCCAAAGCCTCCTACAAGGTTGCTGTGGTTCCCCTCGAATTCTCGGACCAGCGGCTGGGAGCCACGGACCTCTCGAAGCTATTTTTCGGGCGCGTCAATGAGTACTTCGCCAAGGTTTCGAACGGCCGCTTCGAGCTGGAAGGCCAGGTGACTGCGCGGGTTCTGCTGGACGGTGAGCGGGCTCGGTTTGAACGGAAGGATCTGGGGCGATTCGTGCAAGGACTTCCCCCCTGCGAGGGAGTCGCCTTTGTCACGGCGGGAGGGATGGCTCCCCGTGGGTCTCCCCTTTGGCCCCATCGAGGGGTCGTCCGCGTGCAGGATCGGGACGTCGACTACGTCCTCGTCCCGGAATCTGCGTCGGTGGCCGTCCTGGCCCACGAGTTCATGCACCTCCTGGGGCTGGAGGACAAATACGATGACGAGAAGGCCTCGGTGGCGGATGAGTGCATCATGGGGACCGGCTATTCGATCACGAATCCCCCACCTCCCTGCGCGGAGTGCCGGATCCGGCTGGGATGGGCATCGGCGGCAACCGTGGATCCAACCCTCTCCTCGGCCGTGACGCTGGGACCGAATCCCGCTGGGGCGATCCGGATTCCCCTGACTCCTGAAGGCGACGAGTCCCTGCTCCTGGAAATGCGGCAGCGTCTGCTGTTCTGGCACATCGGGGGGGGGCGGAAGATCGAGCTCCTCGGCCGTTTTCCCACGGACGTGGCGGATCGCCTGACACCGCTTTCCGATCCTTCTTTCCGGGGTCGATCGGTGGGTGCCCGACAAGTGTGGGTCACCGACATCCGGATTCAGGAGGGGAAGGCGTGGTTCCGTGTCGGACCGGAGGCGCCGCTCACCGCCCTGGAGGAATGGCGCAGATCCCACATCGGCAAGGTCTTGAAGGACTAGGCCACTCCCTGGACGCCGGTTCGGCGCGTTCAGGGAGCCTGCAGGCAGACGTCATACGGCCGCCCGTTCACCCGCCCCAACCGGACCTGCGCGGAGGGAAGCGTTCCGGGGCGGGTCTGGCCGAGCGGTCCCACCGGCCTGCCGAGTTTCGCGAGGAAGGATTGGAGCACTCCCCTGTGGGCCATTCCCTCGGACTCCGCGTGGGCGGTGAAGCACGAGTAGTCGGGTTGCCCCGCGGACTCGCGGAGCGATTCCTCCACGAATGCCTCGGGCGTCATGCGGCCCAGACATTCGTCGAGCGTGGCGAGAGTGACGGGGTACTGCGGCACCCTTCCTTGCTTCCCCTCAAAGACGGGAAGGAACGGGGAGTATCCCCGCGTATCGCTTCCGAAGCGCAGTCCCGCCTCCTGCTCGAGGTCGAAGAGATCGCGGCTGAGCAGCCAGGCGGGGGCGGCGAACGAGGCCGGAGGGGAGCCCAGGATCGACTGATAGGCCTCCATCATCTTGGCGAATTCGACCTTGAGCCGGCCGGCGTCGTAGCGGGGGAGCCGGTCTTGCCAGCGGCGGTGATCCCACCCATGGACCCCGATCTCGTGGCCCTCGTCGCGGATGCGGCGCAAGGCGTCGGGCAGGCCGGCGCCCACCAGCGGGGACGGCAGCAGCGTGCCGTAGAAGGCGGTCGCCCAGCCGTAGGTGGACGCTGCCTTCGTGCGAAACATCTTCAGAGCGAACTTCGGATTCAGCAGCTTGAGCAGCGCCAGCCCCGAGGCATCCGGGCCGAACGTGACGTAAAAGGTAGCCTTCGCTCCGGCCTGACGGAGGATATCGAGGACGCCAGGGACGCCGTCGCGCAGACCCCGGTAGGTGCACACGTCGACGCGAAGGCAGAGCGGATTCAATGCTTCTTCTTCTCCATCGACGCGGAGGTGAGCGATGGCCGGGACTCGCTTTCCTTGCGGAACCAGTCGACCGTCGCCTTCAGGCCCTTGCTGAGCGGGGTCTGCACCTTCACGCCGAGGATCTCCCGCATCTTCGTAATGTCGGGAACCCGGCGGGGGATGTCTTCGTAGCGGGACCCGTAGATCTCCTCCTGCTTGACGTATTTCAGGTTCTTCTTCGGATCCTTGCCGACGATCTTGAGCATCGTCTGGGCCAGCTCGAGGATCGTGGTCTCGCGATCATCGCCGATGTTGAAGACCCCGCCGACAGCCTCTTTCTTGAGGCCTGCCGCCATCGTCCCCCTGACGGCGTCGTCGATGTAGGTGAAGCAGCGCGTCTGCTTGCCGTCCCCGATGATCGTGAGCGGCTCATTGCGCAGGATCTGTCCCATGAAGATCGTTATCACGCGGCCCACGTCGATCTTGTCCAGCCGCGGGCCGAAGACGTTGAAGTACCGGACCACCGACACTTCCAGGCCCATGCGGAGGAAGGCCCAGGCATAATGCTCGCCGGCGGCCTTCGACGTGGAGTAGCACCAGCGGTCCGTGGTCGTGGCTCCCAGGACGCGGTCGTCTTCCTCCTTCCAGGGAACCTTCGGATTGCGGCCGTAGACTTCGCTGGTCGAGGCGAAGACCAGGCGCTTGCCGTGTCGATGGGCGAGCCGCAGGAGGTTCAACGTTCCTAAGATGTTCACGTTGAGGACGTTGAAGGGATCGTCGACGTAATGTTCCACTCCGACGACGGCCGCGTGGT
>DATGFI010000227.1:0-4010 GCA_035309205.1 Planctomycetota bacterium
AGGCTTGAAGCAGGAGATCGGTTCTCCGGACCTTTCCCTCGAGCCGGAGGTGCTCTGGGGAATCGAAGAAAAGCGCGGCAGGGAAAAGCATCTCCTCCGCTCCGTGGAGTCGGGGCATCTCCAGGCGGCGCTCCAGCTCCCCAATGACCGAGTCGAACAGGGCGCGCTGCGTCTGGACCGACTCCCGCATCGCAGCGGGATAAGAGTAGTAGTCGGTAATCCCCCGGGAGACACACTTGCGGTGAAAGCGGTTGAGGCGTTCCAGACGCTCGCGGAAGGCCGGTTGATCCGGGGGACCCAAGGTGCAGCGGGGACTGACCGCGGACGCAGGCATCCGGTGATGGGCGACGACGTCCCCCTCCTCGTTGAAGGAATCCAGGGAATACGGCGGATAAGCGTCGGGGCCCTGTTCCCGACCGAGGATGCTTTCGCGAATCGCGCGACGGACCAGGGCGCCCAACGGCTTGTGCAGCTGGTCGATGATCTGCCGGGCCAGGACGGGGGGGAGCCACCGGATCGCCCTGGGATTCTTCTCGACCACCTGACGGAGCGGATCGGTGCTCGACGGGGCGAAGAGCATCGAGTATTCGGGGGAGACGATGACGACGTCCCCGGGGCGAAGGGCGTCCTCCACCTCGCTCAGGATGAAGTCCAGCCCCAGGGGCTGATAGAGGCCCATGTTGACCACCGGCCTGGCCAATGCCTGCTGGATTCGAGGAGAATCGATCCCAAACGCGGTGGCGCTTCCGCCGACGAAGACGATGCGCGGAGAGGGGAGCCGATCCAGCCGCTCATGCTTACGGACGCTGGCTGCCAGATAGTCCTGCGAGGGCGGCAGACGAAGAATCGACACCGCCAGCAGGGCCGCGAGAACGCCCTGCACGGCGAAAAAGCCTCCCAGCTTCCCGAGGAATCGGCGCATCTCCATTTCTAGAACTGGAAGTAAATGAAGGGACGGGATTCCGAAGCCCCCAGGATCAGCGCCCCCCACAGGAGCGCGGTATAGGCCATCCACCGAAGCCAGGGCGGCCGGCGCTCCAGCGTCAGCGGATGCTCCCGGCGGCGTTCGTGCCACTCCAGCAGCACGAGCCCCACGATCATCGCCGTCAGCGCCACTCCACGGAACGACGTGGGGAGCGTCGCTGGAACCAGGGGGCCCGCGACGAGCCCGGCCATCCGCCCCCAGATGAGAAGCGCATCGGAGACCGTCTCAGCCCGGAAGAAGACCCAGGCGAGCGATACGAACGTGAACGTGAGAGCCATCGCCGCCAGCGAGGCTGGCTTGGCGTCTTCGACCGGCGCCTTGGACCCTGCGGAGGACCCGGAACTCCGCAGGAGCAGGAACGGATAGGCCGCCAGGGCGTGGAGCAGGCCCCAGGCGATGAAGGTCCAGTTCGCGCCGTGCCAGAGTCCGCTCAAGAGGAACGTGAGCGCCACGTTGACGAAAAGCCGCCCGGGGCCGACCCGGCTTCCGCCCAGGGGGATGAAGAGGTAATCCCGGAACCACGTCGACAGCGAGATGTGCCAGCGCCTCCAGAACTCCAGCGGATTTCGGGAGAAATAGGGATATGCGAAGTTTCGCGTCAGCCGGAACCCGAAGAGCTTCGCGGTCCCCACAGCCACGTCGGAGTATCCCGAGAAGTCACAGTAGATCTGGAAAGCGAAGCAGACGGTGGCCGCCGCCAGCGAACTCCCGGAGTACAACCGGGGGCTTGCAAAGGCCGCGTCCACTACCTCTCCCAGAGCGTCGGAGATCAGGACTTTCTTGAAAAGCCCCCACAGGATCTGGCGGCACCCATCGGTCGCGGCTTCCAGCGAGAACACGCGCTCCCGCTCGAACTGCGGGAGGAGATTGCCGGCTCGTTCGATGGGGCCCGCCACCAGTTGCGGAAAGAAGGATACGAAGGCCAGGTAGTCGACGAGGCGTGTCGCCGGTCGGACCTTGCCGCGGTAGACGTCGATCACGTAACCCAGGGACTGGAAGGTGTAGAAGCTGATGCCCGCAGGGAGCAGGACGCGGAGCGTGAACGGGTTCAGGCGCCACCCCATCGAGTGGGCGAACACGGAGATCGTGACGGCGAAGAAATTGAAGTACTTGAAGAATCCCAACAGACCGAGGTTCGCCGCGACGCTGATCCAGAGCAGGCCTCGGCGTCCGCGCGGACTCTGGATGCGGCCCAGGGCCCGGCCGAGCGCGAAGTCGATCAAGCTGGATGCCAGAAGAAGACCGCAGAAGCGCCAGTCCCACCAGGCGTAGAAGACGTAGCCGGCAGCGATGAGGAAGGCATTCTGGAGCTCCCGGCGGCGGATCGACCAGTACAGCGTGAAGACCAGGGCCAGGAACACCAAGTACGTCAGGCTGGCGAAGGTCATCGGACCAGCTTCTTACCGCCGGAGGCCGTCATCCAGGAAGCGTCCCCCCTTCCGGAAGGAACCGCGCTCCCCGCGCCGGAACCATGGCGGCCAGGATCGAGGGGATGCCGAACGATGGGGGAAGTCGACGCATGTGCGGTGGCATCTCCGGGGGGCGTCACGGTATCCCTACCTCTTCCTTCCACACTCCTGGAGGGAGAATCCTGCGGAAGAGCCGCTACGGCGAACGACCCCTAAGTGTACTGCGAATCGACCGCGGGATGGCCGCAATAATCCAAGGTCAGCGAAGCCCTGGTCCTCAAGGCCGGGAGCGTCCACGTTGTCTACAAGGCCCGCCAGATCGAGCTCCACCGGATGGTCGCGCTCAAGATCCTGTCGCCGCGACTGGCGGCGGACCCCGAGTTTCCCCGCCGCTTCAACCGCAAGGCGCAGGCGCTCGCGTCGCTCGACCACTCCGACATCGTCCGCATCCACGACGTCGGGCGCGAGGACGAGATCTACTTCATCGTGATGGAGTAGGTCGACGGGATGACCCTGCGCGACCTCCTCGTTCGGAAGAAGCTTCCGCCCGAACAGGCCCTCCGCCTGGTCCCGCAGCTCCGCGACGCCCTGGAGTACGCCCACTCGCGGGGCGTCATCCACCGCTCGTCCGCCCGCCGGAGCAGGCCGTCTCCCGAGCGGTCTTTCTCCCGGACTCGTGAAGGGAATGGGGTCCTCCCGACCGTCCTATCTAGAGGCGAGCTGTTTATTTTCGGTGACACAGTTTCCGGACGGCTCTATAATCCCGGCTTGTCACCGGGTCTCCGGGGAACTCTGAGGGAGCACACACCATGAGGCGGATGCTCGTTTTTGCAATCCTGGCTTCGGTCGCCGGCCCCCTCCTCGCGAAGGAGGAGAACGAGCGCGACAAGAAGAAGAACGCCGCCGCGCTCTACTCGGAAGGCCTCCGCGCCGAGACCGAGAAGCCCATCAACCTGGCGCTGGCGATCGCCAAGTACGGCTTCGCCGTCAAACACGCCAAGGACGAGAAGAACAACGACGTGGCCGCCGCCGCCCTGGTCCACACCGCCTGGTGCAACGAGAAGCTCGATCCCGCGAACATCCCCGGCGCCAAAGCCGCCTATGAGGAGGTCGCCTCGAGCTTCGCCGACGCCAAGCCCTGGGGCGACATCGCCAAGGAGAAAGCCTCCTACAAGGGCGTCGACATCTACCTGAAGCAGCTCTTCGGGCAGCTGGACGCCTGGCGCATCACGCCGGACCAGAGCGCCCTGGCGCTCGCCGACAAGAAGAAGGCCGTCGCGGACCAGATCCTGGCCATGAAAGCCGACGCGGTGGCCGGCCTCATCTGGGGTCTGGGCCACTCCGACGACGTCATCCGGGACTTTTCCGCCGACCTGCTCGCCCAGATCACCGACGAGGCGGGCATCACGGCGGTGATCGCGAAGCTGAACGACCCCAACCCGCTCATGCGCGCGGGAGCGGGGGCCGCGCTCCAGCAGATCTACAAGAAGTTCAACGAAGGCGCCGAGCTCGACCGCCGGGCCGCAGAGCTCGAGCGCGACCTGGCGACCGTGACCCTCGCCCCCGGCAGCAAGGCCGAAGGCCAGCACAAGAAGCTCGCCGAAGAGGCCGCCAAG
>DATGFI010000228.1:0-6184 GCA_035309205.1 Planctomycetota bacterium
GGCGGGGGTCGAATTCTTCGGCGGCATCTGCCTTCTCGCGGGGCTTGCGACCCGGCTTTTCGCGCTCATGTTGTCGTTTACCATGCTGATCGCCACCCTGACCGCGAAGCTCCCCGATCTCAGGAAGGAACCGGACTTCAACATCACCAGCCTCTTCTTCGTTCCGGAGGTTTTGGCGATGCTCCTGCTCTTGTGGATGGTGTTTTCCGGCCCCGGCCCTCTCAGCCTCGATCGCCTGGCGGCGAAGACATGCGCCCCTCCTCCGGCCAAGCCCCCTGCCTGAGGGGCCGATCCGGCAGCGCCGGACCCCTTCCCGTCGAGTCTTCTCAGATCCTTGTCCCCCTCCAACCCATTGTGTATAAATCCTTCCAGGGGGCCGGGTGGGGTGTCCAAGTCCCCTCAAGCGGATGGAGGCCGCTGGCCGATCATATTAGGCATGAGACCGTCCGCATGAAGAAGTACAACGTTCTGGTCACCGGCAATGACGGGAAGAAATTCTATCAGAACTTCCACGTCATCGAGATGACCCCGGAGGCGGCCAAGCAGTATCTGCTGGAGAACTTCCCGGTCGCCAAGCTCAAGCCCACCATCCAGATCACCGAGATCGAAGAAATGGAAGACGCCGAATTCTTCCTTCCCGGCGTGGTCTATAAGTCGGGGAAAGCCTACTTCAACCAGAAATAGTTCATGAAGCGCGCCCTCATCACCGGCATCACCGGCCAGGACGGGTCCTACCTCGCGGACTTCCTGCTCGAGAAGGGCTACCAGGTCCACGGCATGGTCCGCCGCTCCTCCACGGAAAACTTCGAGCGCATCAACCACCTGCGGAACCAGGTGACGCTGCACCAGGCGGACCTGCTCGATCAGCTGTCCATCATCGAGCTGATCAAAAGCATCCGGCCTCACGAACTGTACAACCTGGCCGCGCAATCCTTCGTGCCGACCTCCTGGGTCCAGCCCGTCCTGACGGGCGAATTCACCGCGATGGGCGTGACCCGCGTCCTGGAAGCCGTGAGGCTCGTCGACCGGAAGATCCGCTTCTACCAGGCCTCGTCGAGCGAGATGTTCGGCCAGGTGCAGGAGACGCCGCAGTCGGAGCGGACGCCCTTCTGGCCCCGCAGTCCCTATGGCGTGGCCAAGGTCTACGGCCACTGGATCACCGTCAACTATCGCGAGTCCTACGACCTCTTCGCCTGCTCGGGCATCCTGTTCAATCACGAATCACCCCGTCGCGGTAAGGAATTCGTCACCCGCAAGATCTCCCACGCCGTCGCCTCCATCAAGCTCGGCCTCCAAAAAGAGCTCCGCTTGGGCAACCTCGACGCCAAACGCGACTGGGGCTTCGCCGGCGACTACGTTCGGGCGATGTGGATGATGCTCCAGGAGAAGAAGCCCGACGACTTCGTCATCGCGACCGGCGAAAACCATACCGTGCGCGATTTCCTCGAGATCGCCTTCGGGCATGTCGGGATGCACTGGAAGAAGCACGTCGTCATTGACCCTGCCCTCATCCGCCCCGCCGAGGTAAATACGCTGCTCGGCAATCCCGCCAAGTCGCGCCGCAAGCTGGGGTGGAAGCCCCAGGTCAGCTTCCCCGAGCTCGTCCGAATGATGGTCGACGCCGATCTCAAGCGGCTGGGCAACTGAGCCGGCGAGAGCCCGGGCCTCGGAGGTCCCTGGCTCCGCGCCCCCCACCGGATGTCCGAGCCCTGCGATCTCCTCGATCCGGTTGCATCCCGGGATGCTTCTGGTATCTTGCTGTTCCCCATGACTTCAGCACTGGTGACCGGCGCATCGGGATTTGTCGGCGGCCATCTGGTTCGAGAGCTCCGGCGCGCAGGGTGGAGGGTGCTGACGGCGAGCCGCCATCAGGCGGCCGATCTGTGCGGGGACCTCCTCACGATTCCGTTCCGGGGGAAGTCGGCGGACGTGGTCTTCCACCTGGCGGGCTTCTCGAACCCGCAGGCCTCGGTCGACCACGCGGCCGCCGCCTTCGACGCGAACGCCGCCACCACGGGCCGCATCGTCCGCGAGTTCCGCGCGGGACGCTTCATCATCGCCAGCTCCTGCCAGGTATACGGGCCCCGGCCCGAGCAGTCGACCGAGTCGACCCCTCTCCTCCCGCGGACCCCCTACGCCGCGAGCAAGCTCTGCGGCGAGGCTCTGGCCTTGGCGAGCGGCCGCGATGTCGTCATCCTCCGTCCCTACAACCATACGGGCCCGGGGCAGTCGGCGGACTTCCTGTGCCCGGGCATCGCCCGCCAGATCGCCCGGGCGGAGGCCGGACGCGCCCCCGCCGAGGTCCGGGTCCGGTCGCTCGCGCCGCGGCTGGATTTCTTCGACGTCCGGGACATGGCGCGGGCCTATCGGCTGGCCTCGGAGCGGGGCCAGCGCGGGGCGGTGTACAACGTCGCCACGGGAGCGCCGGTCTCGATCGGAGACCTCGTCCGGAGGCTCGTCGGCCTTTCCCGGATTCGCCTCCGGATCCGGGGCCGACAGGGCGCCCCGGACCTGAGCTCCGGAAACAGCGCCCGCTTCCGCGCCGACACGGGGTGGCGGCCGGAGATTCCGCTGGACCGCACGCTGGCCGACCTCGTGGACTACGAACGGGCGGCGCTTGCACCGAAGGCCGCGGCGCGGGCGTAAGATAAGACGAACCCCCAGAAGGAGCGGATCATGCGGCGAACACTGGTTCTCGGAATCCTCCTCGCGTCCTCCCTCATCGTCCAGGCCCAGGACAAGAAGGCCGACCCCAAGAAGAAAGCTCCCCCCGAGCCCAAGACTTGGATGACCAAGAAGGGCGAACTCCTCTGGGAGGAGAAATGGGACGAGAGCGACTGGCCCAAGACCTGGAACAAGGGAAAGGGCAATTGGCAGATCGACAGCGGACAGCTCAAGGCCGCCGAAGTCCCTTCCGACGCCCACCACGCCTACACGTCGCGCCAGGTCACCGACATCAATGTCGTCATCCAGTTCTCCTTCAAGCTCGACGGCGCCAAGTGGCTGGGCGGCTTCTTCGACGGGAAGGAGCACGTGTCCGCCCTCCAGGTGAATGCCGAGGGATTCAACATCAAGAAGATGTCGGGCATCGGACCGACCTCGAAGAGCACCGAGATCGACTCCAGCAAGGCTAAGTTGAACGACGGCGCCTGGCACACGGTGGTGTGGGAAATCTACGGCAACGAAATGGTCGCGACGGTCGACGACAAGGACATGGTTCTGGCGAAGGCCGAGGATCTGTCGAATGACCGCAGCCATCTCGAACTCAATACGGGCGGCGGCCAGTGGGGCCTCTTCAAGGACGTGAAGGTCTGGAAGGCCGAGCAGGACGACAAGTGGCCGATGAAGAGGGCCATTCTCATCCAGCAGCTGAAAAAGAAACCGGCGACGCTGGGTTACAAATAGTCCCCTGGAAATTCGAGCAGGCCCGCTCGCAAAGAGCGGGTCCGGGGCCTCGGAAGCTCCTGAGCCGGCCCATGCACCCGGTTCTTCGCGGGATCAGAATTCCGCCCAGTACTTCTCGAAGTCAGGAAGGGGAGGGTCGGCTCCGGCCTGGATCCCCAAGACGGACAAATCCCCGCCTTTTTCAACCAAGGCCCGCCACAGGTCGACCCCGAAGTCCACTTGCAACGGACCCTTAAACTTGAGGTGGATCGCCCCGTTGGACTCCTTCACCAGACTGTCCACGACAAAAAGGGAGAACCGGGGTGCCAGCGTTTTCTCCGCATGCTTCCGGTCGCGATCCAGGACCAATTCCATCTTCATCTCGAGTACATAGCGTCCCTGGAGTCCGATCCGGGAGTGCCAGGTCGTCGGCGCAAAATCGTCATCATAGTTGGTGAAGAAGCCCGTCGAGTGGGGGTACAGTTTCAGGAACTGGGCTACGAAAGGGTTGTCCTTCTGTAGGTTTCGAATCGCCTCATCCTCGTGGGCGGGCCTGGATTTCCCGCAGGCGGCGAGGGCCAGCAGTCCCACAAGAGCCAGGGGGCTCGGCCAGCACTTCGGGGACGTCGGAATCATGCTCCTATTCTACACGAGAATCGCGAACGGGCCGGCTTGTGAGAACCCGTCCGTGTCTCTTCCGGGGGGCGATTCCGCGGCCGACTGTTTCACCTGCATGGCGCCCCGCCTCCCGGCCCTCCGGGAGAAGAGTCACTTCCCCAGGAGGGCAAGCCTCGCCGTCGCCTCCGGAAGAAAGGTCCACGCTGCATCGGCGAGAAGGACCGCTCGGGAAAGCGCCTTCCGGGCTTCGCTGGAGTTTCCCTTCACCTGGTAGGTGAGGCCAAACTGGTACCAGACCATCGGGTCCTCTCCGCGAAGCCGATGAGCCTCCTCGATCCATCGCAGGGACTCCTCTAATTTCCCGGCCTCCCGGGCACTCCATCCCAGGAGCAGATATCCCAGGTCGTCGAGAGGCTCAGAGTCCACCGCCAGGAGTCCCTGACGGAGGGCCTCCTCCCAATTCCCTTGGCCGAACTGTCGGATCAGTTCCATCGTGGGGGACGGCGACGGAGACTCGAGGTGGCTCACGTGTTCCAAGGCCCACGCTTTCCAGTCCTTCCCCGACCAGCCGTTCAGGAAGCGTCGCATCCCGGATCGGGCGAGCCCCATCCGACCTTCAGAGACATCGGCCGCCTTTTCGTACGCCTGCAGCGCCCGGTCATATTGGCCCATCAGTTCGAAACAGCGGCCTAACCCCGCGCTGGCGTCGGGATCCTTGTCACCGCCGAGCCACAAAGCCTGAAAGAATTCGGGCATCGCCTTGGACACGTATTCCTTGGCCTCCGCCGGCCTCAGTTGAGGCCCGCGCACGAGCGACTGCTCCGCCAAACTTAGGAGCCGCCGGCCTTCGTGGAACGACCGGGCCGCTTCCTTACGATCCGAGACCATCCGATTCGCCCGGAGCAGGGCGTAGGTCACTCCGGACGACAGCAAGGCTGCGAGGATCAGGGCCCCCCACGCGGAGGGTTTCCAGCCGCCTCGGAGCTGCCTCGCCTCTTCGATGTTCTCCAAGTCGCGACCGAATTCCGCTACCGCGGGATACCGGTTCTCCCGCTCGAGGGCCATCGCCTTTTGGAGGATGGCCCTGAGGGACCACGGCAACCGAGGAGGGAACGTCAGCTTCCCCAGCCGCTGGGATGCGGAGACCTCCTGGGGACTCTTTCCGGAGTAAGGCGGATGGCCCGTGATCAGGTGATACAACGTCGCGCCCAGGGAGTAGACATCGGTCCGGTGATCCAGCAGCTCGCCGCGGAGCTGTTCAGGACTCGCGTACTGGGGGGTCCCCGATATCTCCCCCTCCGCGGGGGACATTTCACCGGTGATGGCGAGGCCGAAATCCCCGAGCAACGGACGCCCGCCCGGCTCCAGGATGATGTTACCCGGCTTGACATCCCGGTGAATGACGCCGGTCCGGTGTACGCATTCGAGCGCCGAAGCGATTTGCCTGACGATCCGGATCGCATCGGGAATCGGGAGAGGCGACTCCGGTGCCTTCCCCTCGACCAGCGCCATCACCAGGAAAGGCCTGTCCTGATGATGACCCACCTCGTAGACCGGAATGATGTTGGGATGAAGAAGCCCACCGGCAGCCTTCCCCTCACGTTCGATCCGCTTGGTCCCGTGGCCGACCTCCTCCTTCAGAAGCTTGATGGCGACCCAGCGGGAGAGCCTCCGGTCCCACGCCTTCCATACTTCTGCCATTCCCCCCTTTCCCAAGAGCGAGACGAGAACGTAGGTTCCGACGATCCTCGCCGGGTCGTCCGCGACGGCGGCCGCTTCCGGCGGGAGGGGGGGCTGGCGGAGACGATCGGCCATCTCGCGGGTGAGATAGCCGCGGGAAATCAGGATCTGATCCAGCGGCGTGCCCGTGCGATCCTGCTCCTTCAGACAGTCTTCGAGATCCTCCAGGCGAATCAGATTCTCCGCCAGGGCGCGGTCGGCGATTTCCCCTCCGGCCGAAGGAGCCAGGTAGCGGGACAGATCTTTAAGTATCCTGGGGTCCAGCGTCATCGCCAACCCTGGAAGAGCGACTCCAGTTCGACGATCAACTCCTGCTCGTCGACCACATACTGGCGGATCTCTTCCATCACCAGGATCCGCAATGAGTTTCGCGCATCCTGGAGATGATGGGCGACTTGAGTCTCGGTCGCTCCCAGGGTTCGGGCGATGTCCTTGACCGGCA
>DATGFI010000229.1:0-4093 GCA_035309205.1 Planctomycetota bacterium
CCCGCCCGCAGACCCGTCTGCAGGAAGGAGCGTCGGTCAATGAAGCCGACCGACCCGTCCTTGCTGTGGTCGTCAACCCTGCGAAGATCTACCATCCGATTCAGCCTTCCTGTGGGCTTCCGCCTTCGGGAGATCGCAACCCTGCTTCAGCGCCACACAGCTCCCGCAGGGACTGAGCTCATTGATGCACGTGTTGATCCGACCGTTCCGGATCATCCAGGCGATGCCGCCCCCGGTGATCCCGAGCGCCAGGTTCCGGCCCAGCGTCTTGAAGAACGCCCGCCGGTCCTCGGGGAAGCCTTCCATACCCATGTCGGTCATAACAATACTACGCCCAGGGGTATTCCCAGATTACAGTTCGCCCGAAATCCCAGCGGGCCTCTACGTCTATAGCCTATCACGCTCAAGGGTGGGATTCTCCGCCTTTGAGCGAATAAATCCGCACGGTCGCGGTTCCGGGATCGGCCACCAGGATCCGGTCCTTGGAGTCCACCGCCAGATCCAGCCCGTGGATCCCCTTTTCAAAATCCTTCGCCGCGGCCACCACTCCCACCAGATCCCCGTTGGCCGCGTGGATCTTGACCCGGACCAAGCCCTTCTCCGACGTCACGAAGGACCCATCCTTCCTCAGAGTGAAGTGGCTGGGATTGCAGCAGCCCGAGAATTTCTCGATCTGGGGCCCGGACTTGCCCCAGGAACTGGCGAGGCTGCCGTCGGGGTGATAGCTTTCCAGAAGCCGCCTGCCGGTATGCGCGACCCACGGCGTCCCCTGGGCATCGACAGCCACGTCGAAATACGGGCTGGGAATCTCGTACTTTCCGGTGCCCTCGAGCTTGCCGGGCTCTCCCAGACGACCCTGGATCTTCCCTTTCTTGTCGTAGCGGATCACCGTCTTGTCGCCGAAGTCCGCCGCGTACACGTCCTTCTGGGAAACGGCAAGCGAGGTCAGCCAGGCGGAGGGCCCGGGCTTCTCCCACGTCGCGATCCTGGCGCCCTTGGCATCGAAGACCTCGACGTGGTCCCAGGCCCCGACGTAGACGGTCGAGTCGGCGTCGATCGCGATGCAGGTGGGCGTTTTCTCGAGATCGACCTTGGAGGCGACCTTACCGTCGGCGCCGAAGATCAGGAAGCACTTGTCGCCTGCCGCGTAGACGCGGTCATCGGGTCCCACCCCGACCGCCCGCAGCTCCTTGAGGCCGGTGCTCAGGCGACCATCTTCCTTCGCGATGATGAGCTTGGGATCCACCTTCAGGAAGGACTCAATGACGTCGTCCTGGTCGGCCCCCGGGATGTACCGGGGGCTGGTCACCTGCGGGTAGACCGGCTTCCGGTTCGCCAGCAGGAATCCGAGGACGCCGCAGGCACCCGCGCAGAGGACCGCCACCAGAATCCAGACGATTTTCATTCGATGCCCTTCCCTACATCCAGGCAGACCATGACCTTCGAGTCGCGGATCAGCAGACGCTCGCCGACGAGCGCGATGGGAGCCCAGGCATCGTGCCCCTGGAGCACCTTGCAGCGCGCCAGCTCCTCGTACTTCTGGGTTCCGGCCTTGACCAGGGTCAGCGCGCAGTCTTCGCCGAGAACGAAGAATTTCCCGTCGGCGAGCAGGATCGGCTCATACTGGCCGAAGCGCTTGGTCTTGCCGCTTTCCCAGACGATCTTGCCCTTGTCATAGGGGTTCATGCAGACGAGCATCCGCTTGAGGCCGCCCGACTTCTCCGGCTGCAGGCAATAAAGATGCTTGTTGAAATACACCGGCGTCTGCTGCTCGCACGACAGGCCCTCGTCCGGGGCCATCTTCCAGAGCACTTTGGCATCGTACTTTCCGCCGGCTTCCGTCAATTGCACCAGCGAGCTGCCGGCCCCATAGCCGGCCGTCATGAAGATATATCCGTCCTCCATCTGCACGGGCGACGGGGCAATGACCTGCTTGTCCAGGGCGGTGACCTCCCAGAGGAGCGTGCCCAGGTTCGCGGCTTCCGCCGAAACGCCGATCATCTTCCCCCATTCGGCGCAATAGACGTACATCTTCTTCCCCAGCAGGGTCATCGGCGTCACCGAGGAGTGGGACATCTGGTACTTCCCGGGATTCGGCACCTGCCAGACGATCTTCCCGGTCTCACAGTCGACGCCCATGATCAGGATGTCCTTCCCGGCGGGAGCCAGGACCGCGGTGGCCCCGTCAATCACCGGACACTGGGCGGTATACCAGTTCGGGTTGACGGTGCCGTAGTCCTTCCGGAGATCGAGCCCCCATTTCATGGCGCCCGTCGTCGCGTCCAGGCACATCACGTGGCACTTCGATCCCATCACCACGACATACTTTTCGGTCACCGCCGGAACGGTGCGGGTGAACCCATGGTTGTTGTCGATCTTGAGCGGATACGACCGTCGCCAGATCTCCTTGCCGTCCTCCATCGAGAAGCAGCGGAGGGATTCCTCCTTGGTCTTGGCGTCGTAGTCCTGCAGGTACATGCGTCCGCCCACGGAGGCGGCGCCGGAGTATCCCTCCCCGAGTCCGGGAATCGTCCATTTGACCGGAGGACCAGCCGCGGGCCACTTGTTGGCGAGCTGGACTCCCGTCACTACGTTGTCGTACTTCGGGCCCCGAAAGGCTGGCCAGGATCCAGCGGGGCCTCCGGGCTTCCCTCCCAGGCCTTCCTTGAAATTCACCCCGATCTCGACGGCCTCGGGCGCTTCGGGCTTCTCCGCGGATTCCTTTTCCTTCTCGACCGGCGCCGCTTCAGCCGCGCCGTGAGTTCCCGACCCGGGCGCAGCCCCCGGCTTGACCCCATACCCGGGACCTTCCTGGCCGGGACCCTGCCAGGTCACCCGGGCGAGCGGGCTCCGATCCGTCACCCGGACAAGGAGGAACACGGTCGTGGCACCGAGCAGGAGGACGAGCGTGATGAGACCGCTCATGATCAGGATGGCGGCCTTGGCCGTGATGGTGATATTGACGCTGGTCTCCGGAGCTTTCGGGGCTGGGGCGCGAACTCCCACGGTCCCGGGCTTGGGAAGCTCCGGGGCCACCGGCTTCGGCTCAGGCGCTTTAGCCGCAGCAGCGGGCTTCGCCTCCGCAGGCTTCGGCGCGGCGGGCTTGGCTTCCGCGGGCTTCGCTTCCGCAGGCTTAGCTTCGGGAGCCTTGGCGGGAATCGACTTCGCCTCCGCCGAGTGGACATCCGCCGGCCTGGCCAGAGGGGCGGGGTTCGCGTCGGGCGGAGTGGGCTCCGGCTTCGTCTCCGTCGCCTTACCATCGCTCATATCAGTCCGACCTCAGCAAGTGCGTCGTTTTCACAGCATCCCATTTTGACGTTCCCGGGCACTCAATACAAGTCCGGGTCCCCTTCGTGGTTGTTAACGCGGGCCGTCGGCCAGGAGCCGTTCGAGGCTCCGTCCCGCGATCCGGGAACAATTCTGGTCCCCAGGGGGTTTCATACTGTAAGGGATACGGCTGCAGGCTTCCGCTGGCGACGAGGACATTGATATACTAAACATCGTGCGGCGACCGGAATATTCCATGACCGGGCCGCTGAAGTCGTAAGAGGTGCAGGGGCGGGGGTGACGGGACCATCGGACCGGGTAGGAAATGGCATCCGAGGAATTACATTATAAGCGGTCGCGGTTTTCGACGCGCCTCTTTCCCGACCGGCTCTACACGGCGGGGCACTCGTGGATCCGTCGCGAGGAGGGGGACCTCTGGCGGGTCGGCTTCACGAAGTTCGCGGTGCGGATGCTTGGCGAGGCGGTGGAAATGGCCTTCGAGATCAAGACGGGAGCGGCGGTGAAGACTGGTCAACCGATCGGCTGGATCGAGGGATTCAAGGCCGTCACCGACCTCTACGCCCCGTTTGAAGGGACGTTCGAAGGGGGCAATGTGGTGCTCGAGAAGGAAATTGGGCTGGTGCAGTCGGACCCCGCCGGGCGAGGATGGCTCTACGCGCTCCGGGGCGCTCCCGGCAAGGACTGCCTGGACGCCCAGGGCTACGTCGCCGTCCTGGACGCAACGATCGACAAGATGCTGGGCAAACGTCATGACGGAGCCTGAACTGCTCGTCGACCGGGCCCGCTACATCATGATCGGGGGCTT
>DATGFI010000230.1:0-8090 GCA_035309205.1 Planctomycetota bacterium
CCTGGCGCGCCAGGTCGAGTTCTACCGCTGGCTCCAGTCCGCCGAAGGGGCGATCGCCGGCGGCGCGACGTCCAGCGTTCACGGCCGCTATGACCCGATTCCCCCCGGGACTCCCACGTTCCACGGACTCGCCTACGTCGAGCACCCGGTGTTCCACGATCCGCCCTCGAACGAATGGTTCGGCTGGCAGGCCTGGTCGATGGGCCGACTCGCCCAGTACGCCCGCCTGTCGAACGATGCCGCCGCGGCCTCCATCGTCGAAAAGTGGGCCGCCTGGGCGCGCAAGGTCGTCAAATTTACGCCCGACGGCCGCTACACCATCCCCTCGACCCTGGTCTGGTCGGGAAAGCCGGATCCCTGGAACTCGACTCATCCCGGGTCGAATTCCGGCCTCCACGTGGCGGTCGTCGATGAAACCGCCGATGTCGGCGTGGCCGCCTCGCTGTCTCGGGCGCTCATCGCCCACGGCTCCTCCGAGTCGCGCGCCGTGGCGAAGGAGTTGCTCGACCGAATGTGGGCCCAGCACCGGGACACCCTGGGCGTCTCCAATCCCGAGCTAAGGGGCGACTACAAACGATTCCATGAGCCTGTCGAGCTGCCCCCGGGCTGGCGCGGCACTCTGGCAAGCGGCGGCGCCATCTCCGCCGGAGCCACCTTCCTCGACCTGCGTCCCAAGTACCGGAACGATCCGGACTTTCCGAGAGTGGAGCGGGCGATCCGGAGCGGGAACCCGCCGGAATTCCGCTACCACCGGTTCTGGGCTCAGGTCGAAGTCGCCCTGGCCTTCGCGGAATTCGCGAATTAGGGACACGCCGGGCCCGGTTCCCGCACGAGGCCCCGACGCTGCGCCGGCCCGGCTCCCGACGGATTCGGGTATGATGGACGGATGCGCGCGCGCCTGGGGCTTCCCTTTTTCGAGCAGACCGCCATCCAGCTCTCGGCCCAGCTTCCGGGATCCATTCTCGTCAAGCGCGTCGGCCGCCGGATCCGCCGGGCGCGCATCGTCGAGGTCGAAGCCTATCTGGGTCCCAGGGATCTGGCATCGCATTCCTCCAAGGGCCGGACCGCGCGCACGGAGGTCATCTTCGGTCCCGCCGGACGCGCCTACGTCTATTTCATCTATGGGATGCACTGGATGTTCAACGTGGTCGCAGGCCGCACCGGCCGGGCCCACGCGGTCCTGATCCGTGCCGCCGAGCCGCTCGATGATTGGGACGTCGACCTGAGCGGTCCCGGAAAACTCGCCCGCAGTTTCGGCATCACGCGCGAGCATAACGGCCTCGACCTGACCGGTGGGGACTTCTACTTCGCCCTGGACCCCGGCTACAGATCCTGCATCGCGAGATCGAAGCGCATCGGCGTCGACTATGCCGGCGCATGGAAGCACAAGCCCCTTCGCTTCGTCGATGTTCGCAATCCCGTCGCAGCCCGTCTGAAGCCCTGAGATTCTGCTTCACTTCCGGATGGAGTCGGCGCCATCGTCCCTGAGGCGATCGCTCCGGCCGGTGGCGGGCGAGACAGAGATCGCAGCAGGCTCAGGCCGTCAGCACGGCCATCCGCGCCAATTGGCGAAGGGCGACGTCGAGCCCCGAGGGCTTTGCCGCGACCCCGGCCCTCGTGAGATCCTTCAGCAACGCCGTCCGGTCCCGCGTGCCGTCGAGCAGCCTTACCAGCGACCGGATCTCGTGGTCGACGAGGTTCAAATCGACGTGGACCAGATTGGTGACGACGTCGCGCCGCTCCAGCTGGGCTCGCGCCAGGAGGCTGGCCTCCGGGCGCTCCCCCGGTTCGGTCGCCATGGGAGCCTGCCAAAGGCGCAGGTTGATCATCGACGACCCGTACATTCCCAAAAGCAGCAGACGCAAGTCGTTCTCCTTGATGCCTAGGGCCGCCAGTTCACGAAACGACAGGGCCCGCGGAGTCGAGGCCTCCAGCAGGACCATCATCTTCCTCGTAAACGCATCGCTCGTCGTCATCGTCGCGCCCCGGGAACTCCGGTACTCGACGGGCCCGTCGCCGTCCTTTCTGGGGACGAGTTCCGACCGGGTTTCCACCAGGAATCGGTCCATGACCGCTCCGGGGATGGTCCGCCGGAGCGCGACGTCGCCGCGGCACAGCAGGGTCTGCCGGAACGCGCGACATTTCATGAAGTCCATGTACTGCTCCTTTTCCAGCAGGCGGTCCGGCCCGAAGCTGCGGACGAGCTCCAATGAGGACGCCGGACAGAGTTCTTCGTTCATTTCGAAGAAGTCGCTCTCGCCCAGATACTGCAGTCCGTGACGTCCGGCGTGCTCCATGAACTGGTGGAAGTAGACCGGACGGTAGTCGACCTCCAGTTCGTCGTGGTAGAGGTTGTCCCGTACGCGGTTGAGCGCCAGGTCCGCCTGTTTTCCGACCCAGAACCGCAGATCGGTCGGCTCCGGCCAGGCCTTCGCCAGGAACCTCAGGAGTCCCTTCGCCCGGGCGAGGCGTTCCGCCGGCTCCGTGATGTTGCGGATGTGATAGAGCGCCATCTCCCGGAGGACCTCGCGGAGGCGAGACCCGGGATAGGCGTTGTAGCTGACGATGGCCACGCCTTGGGGCGCAAGGGCCCGCGAGCAGAGCTCCAGAACCCGGTCCTGCAGCGGCGGAGCCACCCAGGCGTAGAGGCCGTGGGCGATGACATAGTCATAGGCGCCCGCCTCCGGCTCGAAGGCCAGGAGGTCTCCGACGTCGAGAGAGACATTCGTCATCCTCGCCTTCGTCAGCAGGTCGCGTCCCGAGGCAATCGCCGTGGACGACAGGTCGATGCCCCGGAAGCGGCTCTCCGGCATCGCAAAGGCCATCGGGAGGAGGTTCCCCCCGTCGCCGCAGCCCAGCTCCAGCACGCGGGAGCGGCCCGGGGGGGCGGGCGACATCCCGAACAGCGTCGCGACTGTCGCCAGCCGGTCGGGATGAGTCTGGGCGTACGATCCCGTCGGATAGGGCATCGTGTCGTAGGAAGTCGGCGCGTCCATGGGTCCGGGCTACGTTACGATGCCGCCGCGAAGGACGTCAACCTTGGGACGGGCGCGCAGCCTGGCCGCCGCGAGGCGAAGAGGCTTCCGCGGTCCGTCGGCCCGCCCTATTCCGCGGCGATCGCGATCGTGTGTCGGACGGGCAGCCGCGCCGTGCGTACGGCCGCGTCCAGCTTCTCCTGCGTGTCGAAGAGCTGTTTGCGCAGGGCCTCGACCGAGGCTTCCACGGCCTTGTCCTTTCCCATCGAGTCGACGAGGCGGGGAAACTGGTTGATCACGCTTTTGATCATGCCGGTCTCGAATCCTTGCTTTGCCGCGATCAACCCCTCGATCTTCCGGAAGGATTCGGCAAAGGGGCTCTCCGCAAACTCCGCCGCGAGGTTGATGCCTTTCTCGAGTTCTCCCTTGGTGAACGACTTGGACGCGGCGCCCCAGGTGACCTTGGCCTTGGCGCTGTCGAGATTCTTCACGACCAGCAGGAAGCGGTTGAGGTCGTCGTTGAAGGGGACGTAGGGCAGCATCGACCGCGTGCCGGCCGGGGACTTGTCGTCGCCCGAAAAGCAGAAGGGATAGCGGGAGCTCTCGATCTCGACCTTGCCGCCCTCCGAGCCGATCACCTTGTGGCCGTCGGTCGCGCTGGCGGCGCCCCGGACGTCGACGGTGATCGTCCCGATGTTTCCGTCGATGCCCATGCCCTTCAGGAAGGCATAGGCCATGACGAGGTGACCGTTGGGTCCGGGATGGACGCCGTCCCGGCCGCCGACGTCATAGGCCTCGCCCAGGGCGGGTTTGGCTTTTTCCATCGCCGCCATCATGGCGCCGAACACGTCGGCATGAGGAAACCCCTCCTCGTCGGCGACCTTCTTGGCCTGCTCGCTCAGATGCTTGAGGTTGTCGTTATAGACTTTCGGCTTGTCGCCTCCCCCCTGGAAATACTTCGAGTCGACGATGCCGGGACCGCCGACCACCACCGTAGCTCCGGTCTTTTTGATCCGCGCGACGATGTCCGCCATGGCCAGGTAGTAGCGCTTGCCGATCCCCTCCTCGTAGGCGCGGTAGCCGCCATCGTTCATGCCATAGCAGGTGGTCACCACGTCCGGCTTCCAGGGCAGGAGGTCGTTGTTCATGCGCGCGGCGAAGCCGGGCGCCGTCTCGCCGCCCCAGCCCAGCTGGATGCAGTGCAGATCGAGATCGGGCAGGCACGCGGTCAAATAGAGCTCGATGAACTTGCTGTATAGCTTCTGTTCGGTGATGGAGTCGCCGACGATCGCGACCCGCTGCCCCTTCTTGAGAATCAGGAGCCGGTGGCTTTCAGTGCCGGTGGCCGGCGCCCCGGTGAAGCAGGACAACAGCAGGACCGCCAGGATTCCCGTCAGGCTCCGCATCGTTCGCCTCCTCTATTGTCCGAGTATCTTACGAACATCCGCCAGGTGCGTCAGCAATTCGTCGGGATCCTTCCCGCCGCGGATCGAGGCCTCGAGAACGTCAAGCGCGGAGCGAAGGCTCAGGGCCCCCGTTCCGCCCTCCGCCCGGCCCAGGATCATGCCCGCCCCGACCGTCCCGTGGGTCAGCCGGTCGATGATGACGAAGGCCCCCGTGGCCCGATTCTTCTTGTAGGCATCGAAGGCGGCGGTCTGCTCAAGCTCGACGGTCACCTGGGCGATTTCATTGAGCCCGAGCTGTCTGGCGGGTTCGTGGGCGAGCGTATTGACGTTGACCCGGTGCCCGACCGCGCGCACCGAGGCGTTGACCATCTTGGCCGCAAGCTTGACGTAATACTGTTTTCCCGGAACCAGCGGCTGCTCGGACATCCACACCAGCATCGCCTCCAAGCCCGTATCCACCTCGGGCAGGTTGTGAGGATGAACGAGCAGATCCCCGCGGCTGATGTCGACTTCCTTCTCCAAGGTCAGCGTGACCGCCATGCCGGCGAAGGCTTCGGGACGCTCCCCTTCCCAGGTCACGATCGACTTCACCCGGTTCGTCTTCCGCGACGGGAGGACCACCACCTCGTCGCCGGGTTTCACGACGCCCGAAGCGACGGTGCCGCAATATCCGCGGAAATTGAGGTTCGGACGGTTGACCAGCTGTACCGGGAGGCGGAAGTCGGTGAGGTTCCTGTCGCCGGCGATGTGCACGGTCTCCAGGTGATGCATCAGCGTCGAACCCTTGTACCACGGCATCGCCGTGCTGGGATTGACGATGTTGTCGCCCTTCAGGGCGGAGATCGGAATATAGGTGACGTCCGAGAGTTCCAGCTGATCGGAAAACGCTTCGTAGTCGGTCCGGATCTTCTCGAAGACTTTCTCGTCGAATCCCACGATGTCCATCTTGTTGATCGCGACCACCACGTGCTTGATGCCGAGCAGCGACACGATGAACGAATGCCGCCGCGTCTGGGTCTGCACCCCGTTGCGGGCGTCGATCAGAATGATGGCCAGGTCGCAGGTCGAGGCCCCCGTCGCCATGTTCCGCGTGTACTGTTCATGACCGGGAGTATCGGCGATGATGAACTTGCGCTTCGCCGTCGAGAAGTAGCGATAGGCGACGTCGATCGTGATCCCCTGCTCCCGCTCGGCCTGAAGCCCGTCGACCAGGAGCGCCAGATCCACGTCGCCCGTCGTCCCGTACTTCTTCGAGTCCTTCCGCACGGCGGCAAGCTGGTCCTCATAGATCAGCTTTGAATCGTGCAGCAGGCGGCCGATGAGCGTGCTCTTTCCGTCGTCGACGTTCCCGCAAGTCAGAAAGCGCAGGAGGTCCTTGCTTTCGTGCTGGGCGAGATAGGCAAGGATGTCTTTTTCGATGAGGGCGTCCTGATGACTCATCAGAAGTACCCTTCTCTCTTCTTCTGCTCCATGCTGGCGGCCTGATCGAAGTCGATGATACGGCCCTGGCGCTCGGACTGCTTGGTGAGCAGCATTTCCTGGATGATCTGGGGGAGCGTCGTCGCCGTGGATTCGACCGCGCCCGAGAGCGGGTAGCAGCCCAGGGTCCGGAAACGGACCATCCTCATCTCGGGCTTCTCGCCGGGTTTCAGCGGCAGACGGTCGTCATCGACCATGATGAGCGTGCCGTCGCGATTGACGACCGGCCTGGACTTGGCGAAGTACAGCGGAACGATCGGGATCTGCTCGAGATAGACGTACTGCCAGACGTCGAGCTCCGTCCAGTTCGACAGGGGAAAGACGCGGATGGATTCGCCCCGGAGAACCTTGCCGTTGTAGAGGTTCCACAGCTCCGGACGCTGGTTCTTGGGATCCCACTGGTGGTTCCGGTCGCGGAACGAATAGACGCGCTCCTTGGCGCGGGACTTCTCCTCGTCGCGGCGGGCGCCGCCGAAGGCCGCATCGAACTGGTACTTGGTCAGCGCCTGCAGGAGCCCCTGGGTCTTCATCACGTCCGTGTGGATCTTCGAACCGGAGGTGATGGGGTTGATGCCCTGTTTCAGTCCTTCCTCGTTGATGTAGACGATGAGGTCCAGGCCCAGGGTCTTGCGGATGTAGTTCTCCCGAAATTCGTACATCTCCCTGAACTTCCAGGTCGTGTCGACGTGCATGAGGGGGAACGGGGGCTTGCCGGGATAGAAGGCTTTCTGGGCCAGGCGGAGCATGACCGCCGAGTCCTTGCCGATCGAGTAGAGCATCACCGGCTTCTCGAATTCGGCCGCCACCTCGCGGATGATGTGGATGGACTCGGCTTCGAGCTGCCGCAGATGGGTCAGATGGTGCGCCGTCACCCGTTGAGCCTTTCCCCGGACCTTTCCGGGCACCCATCTTAGCGGGGTCCCCCGGGGATGTCCACTCCGGGGGCCCCAGGACCCCGGCCTGCGATTGTTCTTTTTGAGACAGCTCCGGGCAGTATATTAGCTTCGTGATTCCCCGCTGGATGGCGACCTTTCTCGCCGCGCTGCTGTTCCCGCCGGCCTCCTCCATGTCCGTCTACGTCGTCGATTCCCTGAGCCGCGTTCGTCCCAAGGACGCCCCGGGCACCGCCGTCGAGGCGAAGATCAAGGCCGCGCGGAACGAGGCGGAGGCATTCCAGATCGTCGTCCGGGCCGGAGAGGCGGGCCTGAAGGGCGTGAACGCCTCCGCATCCGACCTGAAGGGCGAAGGGCGGCTCATCGACCAGAAGAACATCTCCCTCTTCCGCGAACATTATGTCGATGTTCGCATCCCCAGCCCCAGGGCGAAGGAACTGCCGGGTTCGATTCCCGACGCGCTCATCCCGTTCCCCGAGACGGGCGCGAAGCCGCCGGCCAAGCCGCCCCCGTATGCGTCCGCCCCCTTTCCCGTCCCTCCGACGAGCAACCAGCCGATCTGGGTCGAGATCCGCGTTCCCAAGGACGCGGCTCCGGGCGACTATCAGGGGAAGATCACCGTCACGGCCGACGGCGAGAAGCCCGTGGAGGTCCCCGTCACGCTGACCGTCTGGGACTTCGTCCTCCCGGACCGCCCGACCCTCCGCACCAACTTTGGGGGCCTGGGCAAGCGTCTCCTGACCGGCCACAGGGGCTTCAAGCCGGACACCCCCCCGTACCGGGACCTCGAGCGGCGCTATGCGGCCTCGATGGCTGCCCACCGCCTGTCTCCCCCAATTCCGCCCTATCTGCGTCCGGTCGTCCGCCCCGACGGCACCATCAATCCGACCCAGACGCACGCGGGCTTCAAGGAGTGGATTGAAACCTACCACGTCACGGGAATCCCCCTGCAGCTGGAGGGAGCCGACCCGGCGGGGAAGGATCGGGATCGGAATGTGAAGTTCCTCCAGTCCAGCTGGGCCTACCTCAAGGAGAACGGCTGGGAAAATTACGCCTATGTGTACGTCTTCGACGAGCCCAACACCAAGGAAGCCTACGACGAGGTGCGGAAGCGCGCGAAGATGATCCACGAGGCCCAACCGGGCCTGAAGGTCCTCTGCACGGAGCAGCCGTCGCCCCAGGAGGCCGCGTGGGGCACCCTGGTGGGCAGCGTGGACGTCTGGGTTCCGCTCTGGTCGCTCTTCGAGGAGAAATCGGTCACCGAGCGCCAGAAGGCGGGCGAGGAAGTCTGGTCCTATACGACGCTTTGCCAGGGCAAGAAGGGCGAGGACAACCCG
>DATGFI010000231.1:0-2370 GCA_035309205.1 Planctomycetota bacterium
GTTCGAAGGGCCGTGGAAAGAGGCGGCCCAGGTGGGCCTGATGTTCAGTCCCGGCGATCCGTCCGGCTACCAGTTCCTCCTGGCGAGCGCGGAGGGCGTTCCGCCGCCGTCCTTTGCGTCCGTGCGCGCTGCGAAGGGCAGTTTTCGCCTGCAGATCCGGCGCGGGGAAGCGCTGCTTCGCGAAGAAAGCATTCCCGCGGCGCTGATCGACACGGACGGAACGCTCCGGTTGATGGCCCGCCGTGAAGAGGACCTGCTCAAGGTCCAGGCCAACGATCTTCCGATCGTGGAATTCCAGGATCCCTTCTCGGTCCGGGTCGGCCCCAAGGGAGTCTTCGCGGTGGCGTGGCCAGACGGGGTCGCCATCCGCCGGCTGCTGGCCAGCCGCCAGGCACTTCCGCTCAAGCCCAGCCTACTCGACGTGGGAGACAACCTGTTCCTCCAGAAGAGGTACGACGAGGCGATCGACCGCTATGCGGAGGCGGCCCAGTCTCCGAACGGGGCGAGCGCCCGGATCGAGGCGTTCTACAAACAGGGGCTCTGCGCTCTTCAGCTCAACCGCGAGGAGGAAGCCCGGAAGATCTTCGAGGGGGTTGCGGCGGGGTTCATCACCGCGCCCCGGAGCGCGGACAAGCGGTGGCACTTCCTGGCCGATTGCCAGTTGCTCATGCTCTACTTCCGGGACGCCGACGGGATCGAACGGGCGACCCAGATCCTGGACAAGCTGAAGGAGTATCAGTACAGCTTCGACCGGCTCGCGCTGCTCATGCCGCCGGACGTGCGGCGCCAGGTCCTCAGCAGCTTCCAGGTCGGAAGCGTCGGCGGGAATTTTCACCGCCGCCCCGAGGATCACGTCGCCCGTCTCGAATTCGCGCTGCGCGCTTCGGAACTGCTGGAATCGCCCGCGCAGCGCGGGGAGTGGAGCTATCAGAATCTCATGCGGGCCTACATGGTGGCGGGCCGGAACCTGGACGCCATCCGGATTGCGGAAAAGAGCTTCCGCACGTTCCGTCACGGCGGCGAGGCGCTCGATGACTACTGCTGGATTCGGCGACTGTCCGGGGACGCGAAGGAGATCCGGCAGGCGCTCGACGCGCTGGACCGCGCGCTTCCGGGCGAGCCCCAGCGGTTGATCGAGCGGTCGCGGATCCATGTGGCCCTCGAGGAATGGGATGCGGCCCTGGCGGATGTGGACCGGTACCTGGCCAAGCCCGAGGATTATCATTCGTTCTCTGCGGCCTGCCTGATCCGGGGCTTCCTTCTTGAGCAGCGGGGAGCTTCCCCCGAGAAGGTCCAGGAGGCGTGGCGGCGGGGCCTGCTCAAGAACTGGCAGATGTCGAAAACGGATCCGAGCGCCGGCGTCTACGACGCCGCCCGCAGCCTGCTGGGGATGCCCATGCTCCACAACTGGATCATGGCTTCGCTGTCGTCGGACATGTCGGACGTCGACGCGGAACAGATGCTGAGCGGTCTGATGTCGTTTGCGGGAAAGGACAATCCCATCTTCAACAAGCTGATGCGGCCGTCGGTCCTGCGGGCGACCTGGCGGACCCCGCGCGGACGCGAGATCGCGCGTCACGTCGCCTTCCGCGACGTCCCCTTCTCGGATGTCGCCCGCTTCCCGCTTTTCGTCCGCTGGATCGCCTTCATCCACGAAGTCTGCTTCACGGCGTCGGAGCCCTTGTCCCCCGACCAGGACGAGCTTTTGTGGGGGATGTCGGGAGAGATCTACGCGGCGTACCGGGACGGCATGCTGACGGACCGCTACTTTCTCCCCTTTGGCGTCATCGTGTCGGGGAATCCCAGCGCTCCGGGGATGGGCTGGCCCGAAGTGGCCAAGCTTCTGGAGCCGATCCCGAAGCTGCGCGGGCCTCTCGGCTACGTCTTCGGCCAGCGCTATCTCAAGAAGGGCGACCCCAAGATTGCGCTCCTCTTCTTCCGGAGCGCCTTGGCGGATTCGGATCGCGAGCCCCCCCAGCCGCTTCTCAGGCGCCTCGCGCGGACCGAGATCGATGCCCTTTCCGGGAAATGAGAAGGAGTCGGCCTACGGAACTTGAGGCGTCCCCTCAGGCGAAGTCGCTCAGGCTCCAGGTGTCCTGGTCCATCTTGCCGATGGCGCGGACGCGGATCACCATGTTGGAGGAGTTGGTGTCGCGGAGCTGGTCGACCGCCATGAGGGTGAGGCAAGTGGGGCACTGCATGTTCTTTCCCACGTCTTCGGCGCCGACCATCAGGGCCTCGCCGCAGGGGCAGAACACCTCCTGGTAGGAAGAACGGGAGGGCGGGACCGCGTCGGACACCTCCTCGAACTCGGTCTCCGTACCGCGGGACTCCGGCCCGGGATCGGCGCTCGGGGAGGGGGCCGGGGCA
>DATGFI010000232.1:0-3593 GCA_035309205.1 Planctomycetota bacterium
GGACGGATTGGCGGGGAAATGAAGCCAGGTCCAACTCGTCCGCAACGGGTGCTCCCGGATGTCGTAAATAGAAGTCTGAGAAAAGGAGAAGACGATGAAGGCCCTCCTCCTCGCCGCCCTGATTTCCCAGGCCCAGGACACTCTCAAGACGGAGAAGGGCGATCTCACCATCATTCCCATCCAGCACGCGACCTTCGTCATGAAATGGGCCGGCAAGACGATCTTCGTCGATCCGACCACCGGGGGGGACGCGTTCAAGCCGTATGGCAAGGCCGACCTCATCCTGATCACCGACATCCACGGGGACCATTTCGATCCGAAGACGCTGACGGCCGTCCGCTCGCCTGAAGCGATGATCGTCGCTCCCTCCGCGGTGGCCGAGAAAATGGGGGCGGATAAGGCCGGCGTGACGATCCTGGCCAATGGGGAATCGGCCCCCTGCGGGGACATCCGAATCGAAGCGATCCCGATGTACAACCTGACGCCGGAGCGGAAGAGCTTCCATGCCAAGGGCCGCGGCAACGGCTACGTCCTCACCATCGGCGGCAAACGCATCTACGTCTCTGGCGACACCGAAGACATCCCCGAAATGCGGGGCCTCAAGAACATCGACGCGGCCTTCGTATGCATGAACCTTCCCTACACCATGGATGTGGACCACGCGGCCGAAGCGGTGCTCGCATTCAAGCCCAAAGTGGTCTATCCCTATCATTATCGCGGCAAGGAGATGAGTGACGTCGAGAAGTTCAAGTCCCTCGTCGCGAAGGACAAGTCGATCGAGGTCCGGCTGCTCCAGTGGTACAAATGAGGGTCGGCCCTGCCCTCGCCGCAGGACGGTCATTTCTTGGGAAGCAGGGCTTCGAGGCGGTCCAGGAAAGGGCGCTGGTCCGGATGGATCCGATTCCTGGCTTCCTCCAGCCCCATGAACCGGGCGCCGTCGATCTCCCAGGACGCGCAGGTCGGAACCGCCTCCGCGGGGGCCGCCCCTGCGAAGCAGAAGACCTGCTTCCGTGACTTCACGTAGGTGATGGAGTCGAGAGGCACGAGCGGCCCCGTCACGGAGATTCCCGTCTCCTCCCGGGTTTCCCGACGCGCGGCATCCTCCAGGGCCTCGCCGGGATCCGGCATCCCCTTGGGAATTCCCCACGGCGACTTCCGATTGTAGGCGCCGCTGGGATGGACCAGAAGCACCTCGAGCCAACCGCGGGGTCCGCGGTAGAGCAGCGTTCCGGCCGATTGCTTCACGCCTTCACTATACCGGGCTTGACAGGTCCGATCGACCGTCGGAGACTGGTCCCCCATGCGCCAGTCCCGGAGAATGGAGGAGGTCCAGACTCCGATCATCCCGATCGTGGGGGACCTCGTCCGCGGCAGACCCGGAACGATCTCGCTCGGCCAGGGCATGGTGGCTTACGGCCCGCCGCCAGAGGCGACCGACGCCCTGTCGGGCGCCTTCGAGGACCCCAGGACGCACCAGTACGGGCCGGTCGAAGGCACGTCGGCCCTGAGATCCGCGCTGGCCGACAAACTCCGCGGTGAGAACCGGATCCCGATTGGCGCCGCCCACCGCGTCGTCGTCACCGCCGGGGGGAATATGGCGTTCTTCAACGCGGTGCTGGCCGTGGCGGATGTGGGCGACGAGATCATTCTCCAGACGCCATACTACTTCAACCACGAGATGGCGGTCGGCATGGCCGGTTGCCGCGCGGTCCTGATCGGAACGGACGACCGCTACCAGCTCCGAGTGGACCGGATCGCGGCTGCGATCACGCCCAGGACGAAGGCCATCGTCACGGTGTCGCCCAACAATCCGACCGGCGCGGTCTACCCCGAGGAAGCGCTGCGCGAGATCAACGAGCTCTGCCGAGGCCGCGGGGTCTATCATATCCACGACGAAGCCTACGAGTACTTCACCTACGGCGACGTGAAGGCCTTCTCCCCCGGGTCGATCGACGGCAGTGCGCCCCACACGATCTCGCTGTACTCCTTCTCGAAGGCTTACGGCTTCGCCGGATGGAGAATCGGGTACATGGTCATTCCGGCCCACCTCGAGGAGGCGGTCCGCAAGATCCAAGACACGATCCTCATCTCGCCGACGATGATCTCGCAGACGGCCGCCCTCGGAGCGCTGAAGGCAGGAGCGTCCTATTGCCGTGGAAAGCTGCGCGGACTGGCCGAGGTCCGCGAGATCGCCCGCAAGGCGTTCGCGGAAATCGCCACGTTCTGCGCTGCGCCGCTGACCGATGGCGCGTTCTACTTCTTCCTCCGTATCACCACGCCGCTGGCGCCGCTCGCTCTGGTGGAGCGCCTGGTGGAGGAGCATCAGGTCGCCGCGATCCCCGGAACCGCCTTCGGGATCTCGAGCGGCTGCTCCCTCCGCGTCGCGTTCGGGGCGCTCGAGAAGGAGACGGCGGCCCAGGGCATCGGGCGCCTGGTCCGCGGCCTGAGACAGATCGTGAAGGAGTCGTCATGAACGTCGCCGGAGTCCAGCTCGACATCGCCTGGGAAGACAAGCCGAGGAACTTTGCCAAGGTTCGCGACCTCGTCGCGGCGGCGAAGCTCGCCCGGGACACCCTCGTCGTCCTGCCCGAGATGTTCGCCACCGGCTTTTCCATGAACGTCGCAGGCATCGCGGAGCCCGTGGGCGGGCCGACGGAGTCCTTTCTAGCGTCCTTGGCGGAGGAATTCGGGGTGTACGCCTGCGGGGGCGTCGTCCTCCGGGCCGGGGATGAGCGCGGTCTCAATCAGGCCCTGACGTTCGCCCCGGACCGGGCGCTGGTCGCCCGGTACTCGAAGATTCATCCATTCTCCTACGGCGGCGAGACACGGCATTACGCGCCGGGGACGGAGGTGATCACCTACCGGGTCCGGAGCGTTCCCGTCGCCCCTTTCGTGTGCTATGACCTTCGCTTTCCGGAGATTTTCCGGAACGCGACGAAGAAAGGAGCTCAACTGCTGACGGTGATCGCGAACTGGCCCGAGCCGCGCGAGTCGCACTGGCTGGCGCTGCTCAAAGCTCGGGCCATCGAGAACCAGGCCTTCGTGGTCGGAGTCAACCGCTGCGGCCGGGACCCGAAGCTCGCGTATTCGGGGCGCGGCCAGGTCCTCGACCCGAAAGGCAACGTGCTGGCCGACGGGGGAACCGGGGAAGGCGTATTCGGGGCGGATCTGGATCTGGCCTCGCTGCTGGCCTATCGGAAGGAGTTTCCGGCGCTTCAGGACATGCGCAGCGGCTGGCTCTAGCCGCCGCGGCTCGACGGATCGACATTGCGGGGATCTAGGGCTTGGCGCGGGTGAGCACGATCAGGTAATGGGCGTCGCCGGCGCTGGCGACGAAGGAGCCGGGGCGCTTCTGGGTCTTGCCTGCGGCGCCACTGGAGCACCACCAGAGCTTGTCGCCCTCGATCTTCAGGATGCCCAGGTAGGTCTTTCCCCGGTAGCCCCCGCTCGTCCCGACGGCGTCGATCTGCTTTCCGTCCGAGGAGATCGTGAAGGTGGCCTCGCCGATCACGGCGCCCGAGTCCTTGTACCCGGTCAGGGTATTGTCTTTGAAGACGAAGTCGAGCTTCTGGCCGCCGTCGGGCTTGTCGCCG
>DATGFI010000233.1:0-2677 GCA_035309205.1 Planctomycetota bacterium
GAGGCCCATCGCTTCGCCCAGCACTACCACCACCAGCTTCGCAGAAAGGCGCTGACCCAATGAGCGAGCTTCCGGCCTCGACCGACCCGTCCCCGCTGAGGAGCCGTCGCTGGTTCGTCGTCCTGGCCGTCGTGACCCTGATCGGCTTCGCCCTGTTTGTCGGCGCGATTACGGTCCTGGCCATCAAGATTCCTGAGCTGAAAAGGGCGCGGTTCGGGGTACTGGAGAGCAGGACCGGAGATCGACCGTCTTGAGGGGCCCCGAAGGTCCCCGGCTGACCGGGGGCGTCGCCAAGGGGCGGCGGCTGTTCAGCGTCCCCGGGCAGGACGTCCGACCCGCGCTGGCGCGGATGCGGATCTCCGTTTTCGAGATCCTCAGGCCCCGGCTGGAAGGAGCGACGGTGGTGGACCTCTTCGCGGGAACCGGCAGCCTCGGCCTGGAGGCGCTCTCCCGAGGGGCCGCCGGGGCCCTTTTCTACGACGTGGACCGCCGCTCGCTCGAGGCGGTCGAGAAGAATCTGGAGCGTCTGGGATTTACCGACCGGGGACGGGTCGTCCTGGGTAATGCCTTTGAGGCGGCGGAGCGCCTGGAGCCGGCCGATCTGCTCTTCGTGGATCCGCCCTATGACTTCTATGTCGAACGGACGGATCAGATGAGGCGCCTGATCGAGACTCTGGCGACGCGGGTCCTGGCGACGCCCGAAGGGCGCATCATCTCGGAGCACCGCGCCCACCAAGGCCTGGGCGACGTGGCGGGCGCCAGGATCGTGGACGAACGAAAATACGGGGACACCGTCGTCACGTTTTACACCCGAGGATCATGTTCATGAGTGCGGACCAGGAACCGTCGGCGATCCGGGTGCTGCTGTCGGAAAATCAGCGCCTCAAACAGAAGGTGTTCGAGCTCGAGGAAAAGGCGCGCACTTCGGCGCCGGTGGCGACCTCGACCGGAAACACGTCGGTCCTGAAGCTGATCGAGCACAAGGACTTCCAGCTGCAGCAGTACTCCGCCCGGCTGGAGGAGAAGAAGGAGCAGCTGGAGGAGGCGACGAGCGAGTTGGAGCGCCGGAAATCCGAGCTGAGCCTCTGGATCTCCGCGGTCCGACTCTGCCAGGAGCTCTTCGAGAACGACGCCTCGGCGCTGATCGGAGTCAGCCGGGAGGGCCGCATCCTGCTCTTCAACCACAGCGCCCCCCAGATGCTGGGCGAGAAGTTCAAGGATGCGCTCCACAAGCCGATCGAAACGGTCGACTTCCGCGCCTTCGACCCGGAGACGCCCCGGAAGCTCAAGGAGGCGATCGCCAGCGGGAAACAGATGGATTCGTCCCTCCTCGTCCGAGACCGGCGGATCCTCACGACCATCCAGCCCGTCGGGAAGGGCGCCGACTCCCGGGGCGCCCTCATCCGCATTCAAACCATTTCCGCGAAATAGCGCTCCCCGGTCCTCATTCCGCTTTACCGCCGCGCCGGCTCGTCATCGAATCTCCGTACGAACCGTTGGAGGATGACGATGAGGACGATGACGGCGCTCCTGATGATGACGGCCGGGGTCTGGGCGGGCGAGGGCCGCGAGGATGCGGTCCGAAAACTCGAGACCCTGCGGATCTCGGTGGACTTCGAGAACGTCAAGCTTCCGGAGGCGGTCGACTACCTTCGGGACGTCAGCGGCCTCAACCTGGTGGTCCTCCCCAAGGCGATGGAGAGGGACGGCGACGCGAGCATCCGGCTCAAGGTGAAGGACCTGAGCGTGAAGTCGGTGCTCAAGCTGCTGCTGGGCTCCCGCGGTCTCACGGTCGCCTACCGCGACGGCGCGCTCGTCATCCTGCCCAAGGAAGATCTGCAGGATTCGACCGCGATGCGGCTCTTCGACGTCCGCGCCCTCCAGGTCAAGATCCAGGATTTCGCCGGTCCCACGGTCGAGCTGTCCACGAACAAGAAGCCGGGCGTCGTCATCGGCTCCCTCGAGGAGCCCCAGACGAGGATCCCGGATGATTTCCTCCTCGAACTGATCAAGTCGAACACCGGCGGCGGCAGCTGGGATTCCAATCCCAAGGCCGCCCTCAGCCTGAACAACGGGACCCTGGTGGTGAACCAGACGCCCGCGGTGCTGCGCGAGATCGACCACCTGCTGAACCTGCTGGGACAGTACCAGTAGGAGCTGCGCCTCGAAGCTCCTTCCGGGGCCGCCGGATCCGCCGGCGGCTCCGGAGCCGTCCGATTCCGGGATGTCGTTTACCTCCGGAGCCCCGCGGCGACTAAACAGATGGAGAAGTCGCCCTGGGCCGCGTATATTAGAGGGGACCGATGAAGACGATCACGACGGCCGCGTTCCTGGGAATCCTGGCCCTCCCGGCATGGGCCCAGGAGGGCGGCAACGAGTCCGATCCGCGCAAGCAGGAGGTCCTCAACAAGCTCAACACCATGCGCATCACCGTCGATTTCGCGAACGTCACCCTGGAGGAGGCCGTCGGCTATCTTCGCGACTTTTCGGGTCTGAACATCGTCGTCGACGCCGATGTCTACAAGAACCAGTCCGAGGACCAGCTCAAGGTCACCCTGAAGGTCAAGGACCTTCTCCTCAAATCGGTCCTCAAGCTCATGCTCAACTCGCGCGAACTGACCGCCATGTACAAGGAGGGCGTCGTCCTGGTCATTCCCAAGGGGAAGATCGACAAGGC
>DATGFI010000234.1:0-4243 GCA_035309205.1 Planctomycetota bacterium
CGGTCCTCAAGAAGAGCGCCGGCTATGCGACCGTCGAGCGCGAAGGCGCAAAACAGCGATTCAAGCTGGGCGAGAGCCTGGTGGGCCAGTGCGCCCTCGAAAAGCGGACCCTTTGGGTCGAGAATGCCCCCGAAGACTACATCAAGATCTCCTCCGGGCTGGGCGAGGGCCGGCCCTACCGGATCGTGTTCCTGCCGGTGCTGTTCGAAGAGCAGGTGCGCGCCGTCATCGAGCTGGCCTCCTTCGGGCAGTTCAGCGACATCCACGTGACCTTCCTCGAGCAGCTGACCGAGATCATCGGCATCGTCTTCAACACGATCGGCGCGACGATGAGAACGGAGGCGCTCCTGAAGCAGTCGCAGGCCTTGACCCAGGAACTCCAGCAGACCAACCAGGAGCTCGAGGAGAAGGCCGAGCAGCTGGCGCTGACCTCCAAGTACAAGTCTGAGTTCCTCGCCAACATGTCCCACGAGTTGCGGACGCCGCTCAACAGCCTCCTCATCCTGGCGAAGCTGCTGTTCGAGAACGCGGAGGGCAACCTGACCGAAAAACAGGTCGAGTTCTCCAAGGCCATCCACTCCTCGGGCACCGACCTCCTCTCGCTGATCAACGACATCCTGGACCTGTCTAAGATCGAGTCCGGCACGATGGCCGTCGAAGCCGGAAAGGTGCGATTCAAGGATCTCCGCGACGAGATCGAGCCCAGCTTCCGGCCGATCGCTCTCAACAAGAAGCTGGACTTCTCCATCGACATCGATCCGGGGGTTCCGTCGACGATCCAGACGGACTCCAAGCGGCTACATCAGGTACTTCGCAACCTCCTCTCCAACGCGTTCAAGTTCACGTCCAAGGGCGGCGTGATCCTGCGTATGGGGGTCGCTGAGCAGGGCTGGAGCCCAAAGCACGAGATCCTCAACAAGGCCGAGACGGTCGTCTTCTTCTCGGTCACCGACAGCGGGATCGGCATTCCCGCCGACAAGCACCAGATCATCTTTGAACCCTTCCAGCAGGCGGACATGACGACCAGCCGGAAGTACGGAGGCACGGGTCTGGGCCTGTCGATCAGCCGCGAGATCGCGCGGCTCCTGGGCGGCGAAATCCGGCTGGAGAGCACGCCCGGGCAGGGAAGCACGTTCACCCTGTTCCTCCCTTTGACGTACGTCGCGCCGAAGACCCGTCCCGCCTCCGAGAAGGCCGCCCAGACCAAGTCGGATTCTGCCCAGGTCCTGACGGACGAGTCGCCGATCGCGGAGGTGGTCCGCCGCGAGGAGGTCCCGACCCCCTTTCTCCTCAGCGACGTGGACGACGACCGCAGTGCCATCCAGCCCGGCGACCGCGTCGTCCTGATCGTGGAGGACGACATCAAGTTCGCCGGCCTCCTTCTGGACGTGGCCCACGAGCAGGGCTTCAAGGGGCTGATCGCCCATACCGGGGAGGCGGGGCTCGGGGTAGCGCGGAAGTTCAAGCCGCATGCCATCACCCTCGACCTCCGGATGCCGGACATGGACGGCTGGACCCTGCTGGACTGCCTGAAGCACGACGTCGAATCCCGCCACATTCCGGTGCAGATCATCTCGGCGGAAGACCAGGCCCAGCGGGGGCTGAAGATGGGGGCATTCTCCTATCTCCGCAAACCCGCCTCTCGGGAGGAACTGGCGGAATCCTTTGGGCGCCTTCGGGAGTACATCGACTGCTCGGTCAAGCGGCTGCTCATCGTCGAGGACGACGAAATCCAGAGCCGCAGCATCCAGGAACTGGTGGGCGGCGAGGACGTGGAAACCCGCTGCGCGGGAACGGCCGGGGAGGCCCTGGCCATCCTCGATGAGGAACGGATCGACTGTGTGGTCCTGGACCTGTCGCTTCCGGACATGTCCGGGCACGAGTTCATCGAGCGAATCAAGAGTCGCGGGGACAGCTCGACCCGGCCGCCCATCATCATTTACACGGGGCGAGAACTGACGCGACAGGAAGAAACACTGCTCCGGAAGGATGCGGAGGCCATCATCATCAAGGATGCCCTCTCTCCGGAGCGGCTGCTGGACGAGACGTCGCTCTTCCTGCACCGGTCTCCGCACCAGCTCCCCGAGGCCAAGCGCCGCATGATCCAGACGGGCCAGAAGGCCGATCCCGCTCTTGCCGGCCGCAGCGTGTTCATCGTCGACGACGACGTGCGCAACATCTTCGCGCTCACGACGGTTCTGGAGCAGATGAAAATGCACGTCCGCTACGCCCAGAACGGCAAGGAGGCGGTGGAATTCCTCAGGAAGAACGGCGATGTGGACATCGTGCTCATGGACATCATGATGCCGGAAATGGACGGTTACGAGGCGATGCGCCAGATCCGCAAGACGGAGAGCCTGAAGTCACTGCCGATGATTGCCCTGACGGCCAAGGCGATGAAGGGCGACCGCGAACGCTGCATCGAAGCGGGGGCATCCGACTATATTCCGAAACCTGTGGACAGCGAACGGCTGCTTTCCGTGATCCGGGTATGGCTCTACAGATGATCCGGAAGCCCCGGACCAACGCGCCGCCGAAGGAGATCCGGACGGAGGATGTCGAAATCCGCCTGCTGCTGGAGGGAGTCTTTCAGCTTCACGGTTATGACTTCCGGCAGTACGAACCGGGGAAGATCCGGTCTCGGATCCTTTCCCGCCTGCGCGCTGAGGGGCTCGAGAGCGTCTCCCAGTACCAGCATCGGATCCTGCGTGACCGGGGATGTCTCGAGCGCCTGATCGAGGGCCTGATCCTCCGGCGCCGTGCGCTCTTTGATCCTCCGGGCCTGTGGCGGCTCCTGCGGCGCAAAGTCATTCCCGTCCTGCGGACCTATCCGACCTCCCGATTGTGGGTCGCCGGCTGCGCGACCGGCGAGGAGGCCTACTCGCTCGCCATCCTTCTGCAGGAGGAAGGGCTGGGGTCGCGGTCCATGGTCTACGCGACGGAGCTCGACGAGAACATACTCGCCAGAGCGCGACAGGGCTGGCTTTCCCCCGGCCAGTACGCCTCCGCCCAGGGGAACTACAAGCTCACCGGGGGCCGCGCCTCGCTCGCGTCCCACCTAAGCCGCTCCGGGAACGGATTCGTGCTCAACGGGCCTCTCTCTGGCCGGATCGTGTTTGCTTCCCACTCGCTGGCCACGGACTCCTCCTTCAACGAGTTCAATGTGATCCTCTGCCGGAACCTGCTCTCGAAGTTCGACCCGTCCCTGCAGGGACGCGCACGGTCGCTGCTCCACCAGAGCCTGGGGATCTTCGGCTATATCGCGCTGGGAAGTCGAGAGTCGATGAACGACACGCGGCTTTCCGGATGCTACGAACCCTTCAACCGGGAAAACCACCTGTACCGGAGGATCCGGTGACACCCCGCTCGACGCAGCCCGCCAAGAAGGCCAGCCCGGCTCCGGAGGAGGTCCAGCCGATTCGGCCGGTCGACATTCTTATGGTCGATGACCATCGGGAGAACTTGCTGGCGCTGGAGGGGATCCTCCGGAATCCCCAATACAATCTGGTCTCGGCCATTTCGGGGCGTGAAGCGCTCAAGCATCTCCTGGATCGGGAGTTTGCGCTGATCCTCCTGGACGTCAAAATGCCCGACATGGACGGATTCGAGACCGCGGAGCTGATCCGGAGCCGGGAGCAGACGCGGCATACCCCGATCATCTTTCTCACGGCGATTGACCAGATCCAGGGCAGCGAATCGCGGGGCTACGCCGCGGGGGCCGTGGATTTTCTTTTCAAGCCTCTCAATCCGGACGTCCTTCGATCGAAGGTACGCGCCTTCGTCGATCTGTACGTGAAGGGGTGTGAGCTCCACGAGAAAGGGGAGCGGATCCGTCGCCGCGAGCTTGAAGAGCACCAGCGCAAACTGGAAGAAATCCAGAGCCAGAGAGACCGTTTCTTCTCGCTCTCGTACGACATGATGGCCGTCCTGGAGAAGGACGGCACGATTCGGGAAGCCAACATCGCCTGGGAGAAGTCCCTGGGGGTTTCGGCCCGCACGCTCCAAGGGAGATCGATCACCGGCCTGTTCCAGGCTCAGGACCAGCCCCAGATCCGGGCGGCGCTCAAGAGCCTCCAGGACGGCCGGGGGTTCGTGACGCTCGAGGCGTGCCACCGCGCGACCGAAGGGAGCGTCCGATGGCTCTCGTGGACACTCCTGGCCTTCCCCAATGAGTCGGGAAGCTACGTCATCGCCCGCGACGTGACGGACCGGGTCCGGACGAGCCGGCAGCTCGAGGACTTCT
>DATGFI010000235.1:0-6713 GCA_035309205.1 Planctomycetota bacterium
CTCCGCCGACGTCAGGTGCACAACGACGACCCGGTCCAGCGCATGATTCGACTTGAACTCGGCGATGTCCTTCTTGATCTGGTCGACCATGCCCCGCAGGGAGGACCGTCTCTCGGCCGCGTCGGGAGCGATGGAGGCCACTCCCGCGCCGCTGTTGAGGGTCACGCCGGGGCGGAGGTTCTTCGAGTGCCTCTCGAGTGCGGGACGCACGGCCTGGAGGATCGGCGGGGTGATCACGCCGTTCTCACGGCCGAACTCCTCCGCGGCGGCGACCCAGTCGACCTTGCGGATCTCGTGGCCGCCGAAGACCAGCTGGTCGAAGCGGACGAGGTTCAGGTCTTTGAAATCCGACAGCTCGGTCACCAGACCGGACGTCGGAATGACCCCTGCCCGGAGCGACTCGGCGCCGACGACGGCGCAGGTCGCTACGCTCCCGCACGCCCCCACGATCCATACGCCCAGCTTGCGTTCCATGATGCCTCGCTCAGATGACCTAGACCAGATAGCCCCACCCGCCCCCTTGGATACCCCTTATTTTACGTTCTTCAGAAGGGTATTGCAGGTCACCAGCACATAACTTGTCGTCAGGAGTGGATCCCCTTCGAACCACGCCGGATTCTCGTTCTTCCACATCTTGTCGTCCTTCACGGACTTCACCAGCTGCTCGGCGATATCACGCGCCCAGTCATGCTTCTTCCCGTCGAACGTCTCGAACGGGTTCTCGCCGTAGGCTTCCAGGGCCCGGGACATCACAAGATAGTAGTGATACAGCCCGCGCAGGTGCTGGCGTTGCCCGGCGTCGAAAGGAAAACCGGGGTGCACCTCGACCGAGTAGTTCTTCCGGACCCAGTCGATCGCGGACTTCACCTCGGGGGAATCCTTCTTCAGGCCGGCATACAGATAGGTCTTGATGCCGTCGTAGGTCATCGAGCCGTATCCCGCGATGGACTCCTTGTCGGCCACCTTTTTCGTCCCGGTCTTCAGCTGGCCCGGATCCGGCGCATAGTAGAGACTGCCGTCGTCGCCGACCACCAGGCCCTTGGCCTTCAGCTGAGCGACGAATTCCGGATCGTTGTTGATTTCGCTGTTGTTCTGGCACTTGCGGACGAACTTCACGACCAGCTTCCAGTATTCGTCGTCCTGGGGCAGGCCCGAGGCGTGCAGGCCCTCGGCGGAGAAGCCTGTCGTCGAGAGATTGGCGATGCCTTTCCTTCCTCCTGCAGACTCGTCGCCGTACCCGCTGCCGCCGATGTCCTTCCCCTCCTTCAGCTGGTTCTGCTTCATGTACGCCTGGGCACCGCGGATCGCGTTGGCCACCTTGTCGGTCCGCTCCACGCACGCCCAGGCCATCAGAGCGATCCCCGTCGCGTAGGTCTTCACGAAGGTGCCCGTGGGACCCTCGCCGACCGAACCATCGGCATTAATCTTCGAGATCAGGAAGTTGACGCCCTTGTCGGCGGCCGCTTTGTACTTGGGCTTCAGGGAGGCGGGGGCTCCTCCAAGCGCGGCCACCATGAGGCCCGTGAAGGCGGCGCTGGGAACGGCTTTGTCCGCCGGTCCCGTCATCCACGCTCCCGACTCCTGCTGCTGGCTTACGACCCAGTCGGCGGCGGTCGCATAGGTCTCGATCAGTTTCTTCACCACATCGTCCGGGGGGGCGGCGCTGGCGCTGCGGCTCCCGCCGAGAGAAAGGGCGAGGGCGGCGACGGTGACGGCGGCGATCGTTTTCATGTCGGTCTTCCTAATAGCCTAAATATTTCCGGACGACAGAGTCGTAGCGCGGGCTCCAGGGAATCTCCTGGGCGACCGGGATTCCCGTCGAGGGGGCGGCGGCCGTCGGCCCCGCGAGGACCGGCTCGACGGCGCCGGACTTCTGGCGCTCCAGCTTGGCCTGGGCGACCGCCGGCGGCGGGGCGTGGACCACGCGGCCCAGCCGCGCGAGCTCCGCGGAAACCGCCGCGCTGCTGGAGGCGATCTGATCCAGGAGAGCCTGCTCCGCGTCCGCCCCCGCGCCGCTTCCTTCCAGGAGGTGCTCGGCCAGCCTCCGCCGCAGGTCCTCCAGGAGGGCCAGCGCCTGCTCGGGCCGGTTCTCCCGGAGCGCCCGGGCCGCCTCGCCGGCGAGCTCCTGGAAGCGCACGTCGATGTTTGTCAGCGACTCCAGCTTCGCGGCCTGCTCGGCGGAGACCTCTTCCAGGGCGCGGTCGCCCCGGGCCCCCGACCGCTCGGGCGAGGGGACCACGCCGAGAGCCGCGGCCAGGACAAGGGTTCCGGCCAGCAGCGTCGCTTCCCGGGGATAACGCCGAGCCGGCATCGACGTTCGTCCGAAGGCGGCCGCGGCATCGGACCGGACGATCGAGCGCATCGGACCGGCCGCTTCCAACGCCGTGGAGAGCCGCTCCTCCAGGCCGAGGAGCCGGTCGAGATGGATGGCGCAGTCGCGGATCGAGAAGGACCGGACCCCCTCGCGGAGGGCCATCGCCAGCGGAGCCCCGGCCAGCGCGGCGGCCAGGGAGGCGTAAGGCAGCCGGAAACCCGCGAACTTCGATCCGGCCAGCGCCAGGCAGCCTGCGATCGACGCATAGAACGCCCAACGAAGCGCGGAATGCGCGGCTCGGGCCAGTCGGATCCGGCGGCAATGTCGGGCCAGCTTTCGGCTCAGCTCATCCACAGTCTATTTCCCGGCTTCTTCCCGGGATCTTCCCTGACGGAACTGGGTCCTGGGCTCGTCGGCCAGCTTCTTCTCCAGCGCGGCGATCTCCACCCGCTCCGCCGCCGTCGGCGACCGGAGGATCACGCGGACCGGCGTTCCCGTCGGCGGGAGCAGCATATAGTTCGACCCGAACAGCGTGTCGTCTACAGCCTCTTCGAGAGGATTGTCCAGGAGGGCGCTGCGGTCCCGGAACGTCGTCACGAGCGAGCGGCTGCCCGTCGCCGCGAGCACCTTGTGCTTCGACTCGCCCTTGGGGCTGGTGGGATCGGCCACGTCCATCCACTGTCCGACGTAGGTCCATCCAACGCGGGGCATCGTCGAATTGCGGCGCATGCTGACGATGAGATCCTCGGAACGATGCGTCACGAGCTTTCCATCCTTGTCGACCCACTGGACAAGCACCAGGACGCGCGAACCCTGGTCGGGCAGGCTCAGGTCCGTCTTCGGCGGCAGCTTGCCCCGCTTCAGGCCGGCGGAAGTCAGTGCCAGGTCGAGGGACTGCACGTTGCTTTCCAGGCGGATGACCGTCTCGTGCTCCTTGCCGCCCTCGCCGCAGCCGAAGAGCTCGACGAGACCCCGGGTGACCAGGACGACTCCGGGTACGACCACGCCGCCGATCCGCTTCCCGTCCACGTCACGACGTTCGAAGATGAAGCCGCCGCCCTGGATCTGCGCCACGAAGTCCTCGCGCTCGGTGACCTTGGCGTCCAGGGATACATCCGGCTCGTTGAGCGGGGGAATCAAGAGCCGAGGATTCGGCTCGTCGCCCTTCTCGTTGTCCTGGGCTTCCGCCAGGGCGTCAGCCGGGGACGAGCGGGGCGCCCCATCGCTGCGGACGACGAAGGCCAGAGCCAGAATGGCCAGGAGCGCCGAGAACGCCATCAAGGCCAGCCGAGAGGGGGACAACGACATGAGACCTCCTTGGACGGATCCCCAGCTGCTACCGCAAACCTTCGGCCAGTTCAGGATATCTAATCCTCTAGAAACCAATAAGTTGCAATGAAGTCAATCCCGGAATTCAAAGGATTGCCTATTTCCTATACAGGAGTTGGACAGGCGGTCAGCATCCGCCCCACCCCGCGTGCCGCTGGCTGAAGGAGTCGTCCCCCGCCGGGGGGGCCTTAGAGGCCTTCGAGGCGCCGGCGGATGAACTCGGCGCGGACGGAGTCGCGCTCTTCGGGATCGAGGATTTTGCGCTCGATCTTCTGGAGGTGCGCCGGCTGGGTGAAGATGAACAGCTCGTTCAGCAGCTTGTGGGGGACGCCGGTGATGACGTTCAAGGTCGCGCCCAGCCGGAGGGCCGACAGCAGGTCGGTGGCTTCCTCCGACGTGATCCGACGGGCGTGCTTCAGGATGCCGTAGGCGCGCCAGACGCGGTCCTCGAGCCGGCGGGGCTCGTCCTCGAGCATCTTGTGCCGCCACTGCCGCTCGAATTTCAGAATCTCGGGAATGACGCGTTTGAGCTCCGAGATGATGTCGCGCTCGGATTTCCCGAGCGTGATCTGGTTGGAGACCTGGTAGAAATCCCCCAGCGGCTGTGTGCCCTCGCCGTAAAAGCCGCGGACCGTGTAGTTGAGGCGCTGCAGCGACTGAAGCACCTTGTCCATCTGCTTCGACAGGACTGCGGCCGGGAGGTGCATCATGACCGAGATGCGAAGGCCCGTCCCGACGTTCGTCGGACAGGCCGTCAGATATCCGAATTGCGGGCTGAACGCGAAGTTGAGCGAGCCTTCGAGGGCCGTGTCCATCCGGTCGATTTCGTCGTAGGCCTCGTCGAGCTGCAGGCCCGATCGGATCACCTGCAGTCGCAGATGGTCCTCCTCGTTGACCATGATGGAGATCGCCTCGTCGGCGCCGACCGCGACGCCGCGCTCGCCCTCGGCCTTCTCATGTTCCCGGCTGATCAGGTGCCGTTCCACGAGCAGCGTTCGCTCGACCGAGGTCAGGTCGCCCAGCGACCAGTAGACGAGCTTCCGCGGCAGCTTGCCCTCCTCGAGCCGGGGGCGCACGAAGCGCTCGACTTCGGAGCGAACCTGGGGTGTCGCGACCGTCAGGAAGGGAAAGCGGTGGAGATTCCGGGCCAGACGGACGCGGCTCGAGATCACCACGTCGCTCTCGGGGCCCGTGCCCTTGAGCCATTCGCCGGACTGGCTGAGAAGTTCCTCGACTTTCATCGATTCAGCTCGAGCTCGAGGGTCTTGATGCGGTCCCGGATCTCGGCCGCCTTCTCGAAATCCTCGCTCTTGACCACCGAGTCGAGGTCCCGCTTGAGGCGATTCAATTCATTCTCCTTCCGGATCTGGGCGTCCACGGTGTGCGGGGTCTTCCCCGCGTGCTGGGTCGAGCCGTGGACCTTTTCCAGCAGGCGGAGGAGTTCGCTCCGGAAGACCTCATAGTCGTTCGCGCAGCCCAAGCGGGCTTTGGTCTTGAATTCGGAGTAGGTAATCCCGCATTCGGGGCAGCGGACCTGGCTGACCTTGGGCACCTTGACGGGCTCCATCAGTCCCCCCAGGAGGCTGCCGATCGAGAAGTTGAAGTTCGAGAGGGCTCCGGTCTGGCGGGCGCATTCCTCGCAAAGGTGGAGCTCGCGTTTGACGCCGCCCTCGGCCGCGGTGATGTGAATGGTCGCGTGGTTCTTATGACACTTTTCGCAGTTCATGAGCTAGCGCTATTTTAACGCGCATTTACCGCGAATTCATCGTCCTTTTGATTTCGACCTCTTGGGGGGCTCCGCGGGTGGCTTGCCATTCCCCTTGTCCAGGCCGTCCACAATGTGCTTTTCCCAGCGATGCAGCTCCGCGACGCTTCCCAGGGTCGCTTTCCGGCGGATCTCCTCGCGAAGCCGGTTTTCGTGTTCCAGGACGTCCATCGCGCGGTTGGCCACTTCGGTCGCCCGGGCCCGCGGGATTCGGACCACGCCGGACTCGTCGCCCACGATCCAGTCTCCCGGGGAGATCTGCAGGCCGCCGATCCGGATGGTGACGCCGATCTCTCCGAATCCCTTCGGCTCCCCCGCCGTCGGGGTGACCAGACGGGCCGCCGCAGGAAAGCCCAGGATCCGGATGCTGTCTATGTCGCGGATCGCCCCGTCGATCACGATGCCCGCCAGCTTGCGCTGCAGGCAGGACTCGCTGGCCAACTCGCCCCAGATCGCCGGCCCCTGGCCGCAGGCGTCGACGACGATGACGTCGCCGGGCCTGGCCACGTCGATGGCCTCGACGGGCTTGGCCCAATCGCCGGGATAGGTGCGAACGGTCACCGCGGGTCCGACGATCTTCAATCCGGGCGTCTGGAGCTGAAGGCCCGGCAGATCGCCCGAGCGATGCATCGCATCGGATAGGTTGGGGGTCGAGACCTTCTTCAAGATGGCGCGGATTTCCTCGTCGGAGCTGCCCCGCTTGTACAGCTCGGTGGAGGCGCCTTTCCCCTCCTTGATCGCCTTCAGGAGAGTTCGCGTCGCAGCCGCGGCATCGGCACTCTTGCTGATGGCTCCGCCGACGATGACGATCTGGGCCCCCGCCTTGACCATGGCCGGGGCGGTCTCGCTGTTCACGCCCCCGGCGACGGCGATCGGCAGCGACACCTGGGGCCGAAGCTGGCGGAGAACGGCCGTCACATCCAGGCCGCGCATCTGGTCGTCGATGGGGAGATGGAGCCCGACGTGATGGGCGCCCCACTCCTGGCAGTTCTTCGCGACCTCCAGGAGCCGCTCGCCGTGAAGGCCCAGGAGGTCGACGCAGACATCGATCCCGAAGTTCCGGCCGGCCTCGATGCACTCGAGGACGGTCGAGTCGCTTTCGGTCACGCAGACGGTCGCGCAGTTCGCCCCCGCCTTCGCCGCGGCCTCGAATTCGGTACGGCCCGCGTCGAGCGTCTTGGTATCGGCGATCAGGTAGGCCTTGGGAAATTCGCGGCGCAGGGCCCGGATCGATTCCAGCCCCTCGCTCTTGAGCAGGGGCGTCCCCGCCTCGATCCACGTGGCCCCGCCCTTCCAGGCTTCTCG
>DATGFI010000236.1:0-5212 GCA_035309205.1 Planctomycetota bacterium
CCTCGTCTTCGTCGCCACCCAACATGACAGCGTCTACGCCGTGGACGCGGACCTGGGCGTCCAAGTGTGGACCGTAAGCTTCCTCTCCACAAACGTCACGACCGTCCCGTACACCGACGTGGGTTCCAGCGACATCACTCCGGAGATCGGGATCACCAGTACACCGGTCATCGACCCGGCGGCCCAGATCCTGTATGTCCTGGCCAAGACCAAGGAAGGTCCAGGCCCCGCCTATACCTATGTGCAGCGGCTTCACGCCTTGGATCTGGCCACGGGCGCCGAAATGCTGGGCGGCCCCGTCGTCATCCAGGCGAGCGTCCCCGGTACGGGGGACGGAAGCGTCGGCGGAGTCGTCAGCTTCGATCCCCTCCGGAACGGCCAGCGCAGCGCGCTCCTCCTATTGGGGGGGACCCTCTACATCGCCTGGGCGTCGCACGGGGATACGCCCATCTATCATGGCTGGGTCATGGGGTATGACGCCCATACGCTCTCCCAGGTATCGGTGTGGTGTGCCAGTCCGAACAATCCCACCGCCGGCTCCACCCCGGGGCAGGCGGCCATCTGGATGGATGGGGGAGGGCTCGCGACCGACGGCACATTCCTTTACTTCTCCACGGGAAACGGCTACTTCGACGCCAACTCTCTCAGCGCCTCCAATACCGAGTACGGCGACAGTTTCGTCAAGCTGTCGACCGCGGGAGGATCCCTTGTCGTGGCGGACTATTTCACTCCGTTCAATCAGGCGAGTCTTTCGTCCGGGGACCTGGATCTGGGGTCGGGCGGCGTGGTGCTCCTGCCCGATCAGGGCGGAGCCCACCCGCACCTGATGCTCGGGGGAGGCAAGCAGGCTCTGATCTACCTGATCGACCGGGACAATCTGGGACAGTTCAATGCGTCCACCGATCAGGTGGTGCAGACCGTCGACCTCGCGGCCCTGGGGATCACGTACACTCCGATCTCTCCGAGCACCGGCACCGCTCCGGGGATCTTCAGCACTCCCGCGTATTTCAACGGAACGATCTATTACAAACCGGCGGCGCCTGACGTTAGCGTCAACTGCGCCTCTCCGCTCCTCGCCTTCCCGGTATCGGGCGGCCTGTTGTCCACGAGCCCGATCCAGTCCAGCCCCACCTGGGGGTGGCCGGGCTCGACTCCCAGCATCTCCGCCAACGGTGTGGCCAACGGCATCGTCTGGGCCTTGGACGTCGGCCCGGCGCTGACCAACGCCGTTCTCCATGCGTTCAAGGCCTCGGATCTTACGGAACTTTACAACAGTACCCAGAATGCGGGCGACGCGCTCGGCAAAGGGGTGAAGTTCACCGTTCCGACCGTCGCCAACGGCAAAGTCTACGTTGGGACGGCGGCGACTCTGGCGATCTATGGCCTGAAGTAGCCACAGACGTGCTCGTCCCGGGGGACGCCGAGCCCGCTAGGGTTTCTCCGTCAGGGCCCGTTGCGCGGTGGCCAGCTTCTTGAGTGCGTCCGAGTCGGTCGTGTCGAGGCACTTCTGGTACCAGGCGAGGGCCGACTTGGCTTCACCCAGACGGCGCGAGAGCTCGCCCAGGAGGTAGGCCACCTCCGGCGCTATCTTCTTATCGATCGTCCCGCCGTCATAGGCACTCCGGTAGGCCTCCAGGGCCTTCTTTTGGAAGTCACGTTCGATCACCAAGAGCGCCTTCGATTTGGCGACCGCATCGTCCACGATCGAGTTTTCCCCCTTCAGCTTGTCGAGTTCGCCCAGCCAGCGTTCCGCCTGTAGGTTCTCGCCGTGCTTGCGCCACAGATACTCCGCCAGATACCGCGCCAGGATCCGGTTCGGCCCTTTCTCGTACTGCTGGCCCTCGAGATCCTTCTCGAGTTTCCGGACGGCGTCCAGCTCAAAATCCGTCCGATTCTTCGTGAGGCCGAAGGCGATGGGCTTTTGGTTGAGGTTGTAGCGATCGCGTAGCGACTCCCATTCGTCGAAGTCCGCCAGATAGACCGCTCCCTGTTGGCGGCAGCTGAACGAGGCGCTCAGCCACGCGCGCCCAGCCTCTTCCACAGGCGACTTCCGAATCTGGACCACCTGGCCCAGGAGGTCGTATTTCACGTAGCCAGGGATCTGGTTCTGCTTGGCGTCCTTCTTGATCTCCACGAGGGGCCGGAGGCCCTCGATGAGGGCCCTCTTGTCGGCGTCCGGCATCGGTGCCTCGAACTCTTTCTTCCGCCCCGCGAACTTGCAGACGGGACAGACCCAGACCCAGGACTCCAGCGGCGTCGTGTTGAACGCGTGCACGCAGCCGTCGGCGTCGCGGCCGCCCCAGTGATTCGTCCCGTCGATCTGTGTGGCTTCGAACTTGGTGCCGTCGACGGGGCAGGTGACCTTGACCTGCTTTTGGACGTCGGATGCCATGAAGAGGACGAAGAAGAGAGGAATGAAATCGCTCATCTGACCTCCAGCACCCGGTCCAGGCCGTCCAGGTCCTTTGTCACCTGGACGTTTGTCCAGCCCGCCTGTAAAGCCAGTTCGCGCGCCGCCGCCGCCTGCGTGGACCCGATCTCCACCAGGAGGCGCGGCGCTCTCAGGCGGGCGCCCAGGAGGAGACGTCGGATGACGTTTAAGCCATCGGGGCCGCCGTCGAGCGCCTGGATCGGTTCATGCCGGACCTCCGGCTGGAGTCCCGCGAGATCCGCGGTCGCGATGTACGGAGGATTGGAGATGACCAGGTCGAAAGACCCGTCGACCCACAGATCCGCCTCCACGAAGGTGATGCGGTCGGCCACGCCGTGCCGGAGGGCGTTTTCCCTCGCCACGTCCAGGGCCAGGCGGGAAAGGTCGGTCGCGGTGCCGCGGCAGCCGCGGACTGCGAGCGCGATCGCAATCGCGCCGGATCCGGTCCCGACGTCCAGGAAATGATCGGGGCGGCCTGCCCTTTCGACGAGCGCCTCCGTGCTGGGCCGGGGAATGAGCGTGGCCCGCGTGACCTTGAGCTCGAGGCCCATGAACTCCTCGCTTCCGACCAGATACTGGACGGGCTCGCGGTTCTCGCCCCGGCGGGCGATGAACCGGCGGAAGCGGGCCTCCTGGCCTTCGGTGAAGGTCGGCAGCGGCGCGCCCAGGGCGTTCCGGAGCGGGAGTTTGGCGCAGTACGCCGCGATCAGCTTGATGTTGATGCCGGGATCATCGACGCCGCAGGAGAGCAGGTACTTCAGGGCCTCCTCGAACTGATTCACGCCTTCTTCGCGAGCGCCTTGAGTTTCTCGTCGCGCTCCCATTTCAAGAGGCGGTCCATCAGCTCGTCCAGGTCGCCCTGGAGGAAGGCCTCCAGGTTATGTACCGAACCCGAGGCGCCCAGGCGGGTGTCCGTGATGCGGTTGTCGGGGAAGTTGTAGGTGCGGATCTTGTCGCTGCGGTCGCCGCTGCCGACCTGGGTGCGCCGCAGGTCGCGCCGCTCTTTCGCCTTCAGATCTTCAAAGTGCTCGTAAAGCTTGGTCTTCAGGGCCTTCCACGCGAGCTCGCGATTGCGGGTCTGGGATCGCTGGTCCTGGCACTGAACCACGATGTTCGTCGGAATGTGGGTGAGCCGCACCGCGCTCTGAGTCTTGTTGACGTGCTGGCCGCCGGGGCCCCCCGCCGAATACGTGTCGGTGCGGACGTCCTGAGGGTTGATCTCGATCTCGACGTCCTCGGCCTGGGGAAGGACGGCGACGGTGGCGATCGACGTGTGGATGCGGCCGCTGGCCTCGGTCCTGGGGACCCGCTGCACCCGGTGCGCCCCGGTCTCGAACTTGAGGAACTTGTAGACGTCTTCGCCCTCGATCGCGATCGTTCCGTATTTGAGCCCGCCCAGGTCGCTGTGGGCGACGTCCATCAGCTGGACGTCCCAGCCCTTCCGGGCGGCGAACCGGGTGTACATCTCCAGGAGTTCGCCCGCGAAGAGCGAGGCCTCTTCTCCACCCACGCCCGGCCGGATCTCCATGATGGCGCTTCGGGCACTGGTGGCGTCGCTCGAGAGGGCCATCTCCTCGAGCGTGGAAAGCAGCTCGGATTCCCGCTGGGCGAGGCTCGCGATTTCCAACTGGGCCTCGGCCTTCAGGTCGGGATCGGAGAGCAGGGCCTCGGCCTCCTTCTTCTGCTTCTGGACGCTTTCGAGGTCCTTGTACGGCGTGACCATCTTCAGGAGCTGGCCGCGCTCCTTCATCAGCGCGGCATATTGGGCCGGCTGGGAGATCACGGCCGGATCCTGGATCAGCTTTTCGATCTGGTCGAAGCGGGCGGCCTTTTCCCGGATCTGATCGAGCATAGACTATCTCTGTCGTCGGAAGTCGCGGGCTTAGGCCTTCTTGGCCGGGCCGGCGGCGGGAGCGGCCACCGGCTTCGCCGGAGCGGCGGCAGGTGCGGCTGGAGCCGAGGGGGCCGCCGTCTTGGGAGCTCCCAGGGTCGCGGCGAGCGTCTGCTGGGCGCGGCCGGTCTGGAGCAGCTTGGACTTCTTGGGCGGCGGGTTGGCGATCGCCTGGGCCTTCTGGGCCGCCTCGCCCTTCCACTTCCGCTGGAACTTCTCGACCATGCCGGCGGTGTCGACGAACTTCTGCTTTCCGGTGTAGAAGGGATGGCAGTTGGAGCAAACTTCGACGGCGATCTTCTCGCGGGTGGAACGGGTCGTAAAGCTGTTCCCGCAGCCGCAAGTGACCTGCGCTTCCTTGTAGGCGGGGTGGATGTCTTTTTTCATGGGGCGACCATACTAGCAGAAACTCCTGGCAAATCAAGCATTACCGGGGAAAATTGCGGGACCTCGGACCTACTTGGGACGATTGTCTGCCCACCAGGCATCCCATTTGGCGGTGTCGAGCCCGAACTTCTGTCCGGTCAGAGTCTCCAGGGCCGCGGAGGATTCGGTGCGCACCACCTCGCTGTCGTCCCTCAGCCATCGTAGGAGTGGGTCGATGGCTCCCTTGACGAAGAGCGTCTTGGCCGCCCCGGCGATCCTGATCTTGACCCGGCCGTCCGTCTCGGCCGCAGCCTGGGAAACCAAGGCTTCCGAGGCCTCGGCGGCTCCAAGGTCTCCCAGGGCCGCCGCCGCCGCCGCCCGAAGCTCGGGCAGATCATCTCTGAGATACGGGGCGATGACGTTCCACTTGTCCCTGAGCTGGGTACGACCTAGAGCGCCGATCAGGTCGAACTTCGCGTTGGGGGAGGCCTGATCGAGAGCCCGTACAAGTCCATCCGCATAGT
>DATGFI010000237.1:0-11865 GCA_035309205.1 Planctomycetota bacterium
ATCAAGCGGATCTCTTCGTCCTCCCTTCCCGCCAGGAGGGATTGCCGCGAGCCATGATCGAAGCCATGGCCCGGGCCCTTCCCTGCATCGGATCCACGGTCGGCGGAATCCCCGAACTGCTGTCAAGGGAGGACATGGTCGACCCGAACGACGCCAGGTCCCTGGCCGACCTGATCCAAGAGGTGGTTACCCATCCGGCCCGGATGGAGGCGATGTCCTCGCTGAATCTTCGGAAAGCGGCCGACTATCGCGAAGAAGCGCTCGCCGGCCGCAGGCGGGCTTTTTATCGCGAGATCCGCGACCTCACGCGGACGGCGACGGGTCCGGCCCGGAAACAGGCGGCTTCGCCCGGGATGGTGCGGTCGGAGACCTCAACATGAGCCCCGTAACGCTGGAGTCGCGGCGCTCCGGATCTCCCTCGTCGCTCCGCAATGCGCGCCCGTCCCTGCTGATGGTCGCCACGGTGCCGGCGACACTGGAGGCCTTCCTGGTCCCCATCGCAAAGCATTTCAGGAGCCTCGGATGGAGGGTGGATGCGATCGCCCGGGATTTGACTCGGTCCTCCGCTTGCGAATCCGTCTTTCATGGCTGCCGGGACATTCCATGGTCCAGGAATCCCCTCGATCCCCGGAATCTGTCCCGGGCCGCCCGACTCGTGCGGGAGCATGTCGACGAGGGCAATTATGACCTCGTCCACGTTCATACTCCCGTCGCAGGCTTCGTGACCCGAATGGCCATTCGCCGTCGAAAGGCCGGAGACCGTCCGCGGGTCATCTATACCGCGCACGGATTCCACTTCTACCGCGGTGGCTCTTTCTTGAAAAACCTGCTGTTCCGAACGCTCGAACAAATCGCCGGACGTTGGACCGACGCCCTCGTCGTCATGAACCGGGAGGATGAGGAGGCCGCGCGCGAGTTCCAAATAGTTCCCTCGGGGCGGATCCGATTCATGCCGGGGATCGGATTGGAGACAGCCCGATACTGTCCAGGGACCGTGCTTCCCGGCGATGTCGCGAAGTTGCGAAGGGAGCTTGGTCTGGCGTCGGCGGACGACCTCTTTCTCATGGTGGCGGAATTCATTCCCCGGAAGCGCCATGAGGACGTGCTGTACGCGCTGTCCCGCCTGTCCACCCGGCATGCGCACCTTCTCCTGGCCGGAGCCGGACCGCTGGAAGAAAATCTGCGTCGTCTGGCGAGGACCCTGGGCATCCAAGATCGGGTGCACTTCCTGGGATTTCGCCGCGACATCCCCGTTCTCCTCCGGGCGGCGCGGGCCCTGATTCTCGCATCCGAGCACGAGGGCCTCCCGCGGAGCGTCATGGAAGCCATGTGCATGGAAACGCCGGTCATCGGGGTTCGGATCCGGGGGATCGAGGATCTCTTGGAAGACGAATGCGGCCTGCTGGTGGAAAAAGGCGACCGGACCGGACTGGCCTGGGCCATGGGGCAGGTTCTGGACGATCCCGAAGGCGCCCTTCAGTTGGCCCGCCGTGCACGGGCGAAGATGGAGCGCTACGATCTCAAGAACATTCTGGAGCTCCACGAATCCCTGTACCGGGAGGTTCTTTCCGCTCCCTGAAAGGTGCCAGCATGATTATTGTCACCGGTGGTGCAGGCTATATCGGGCGCCACGTGTGCCGGGCCTTCGGGCGCGAGGGGGTGGTGGCGCTGGACGACCTGCGGAACTCGTCGCGGGCCGCACTGGGCACCATTCCGCTGATCAGGGCCGACCTGGAGACCGCCGAAGTCCAGTGGGACCGAGTCGAGGCCGTCATCCATTGCGCCGCGTACATCGATGTTGCCCAGTCCGTGCGCGAGCCGGCGCTGTATTGGCGCAACAATCTGGCAGCGCCGGCGGCCTTTTTCGAGAAGGCCAGCGGTAAGGACGTCGTGTTTTCCTCGACGGCGGCCGTCTACGGGGAGCCTGAATCGATTCCGATCTCCGAGGACACTCCCAAGAATCCCACCAATCCCTACGGTCGATCAAAACTCGCCACCGAACTGATGCTGAAGGACTACGGCGTCCGGTTGACGGTTCTGCGCTACTTCAACGCGGCTGGAGACGACGAAGATCACCGGGTTGAGACGCATCTCATTCCGAACATTGTCCGCGCGGCAATCTTGGGCGAACCCGTGCGCGTTTACGGGGATGGAAGCTCCGTCCGAGACTTCGTCCACGTGGACGATCTGGCGCGGGCCCACGTTCTGGCCCTGGGGAGACCGGGGACGTACAACCTAGGGTCCGGGCGGGGTTGGACGGTGCGGGAAGTCATCGAGCTGGCGCGCCGGGTTACCGGAAGGAAGATCGATATCACCTTTGCTCCTCCAAGGCCGGGAGATCCCAAGTTCCTGGTCGCGGACAACACCCGAGCCCGGCGCCAACTGGGCTGGGAACCCACCCGCAGCCTTGAGGAAATGATCGACAGCACGTATCGCTGGCGGCTCGATCACCCGAATGGCTATGGAGCGGAGGCTTCCGCCGAAGAGACGGTCGCGGGCTTCATGAGCGGCTGCTAGGGGAAGCGGGTCTCCGGCGCGCTTCAAGGGACCTTAGCGTACTTCCCAGCACCCAAGGGAGAATACTTGCTTTCCCGCATCAGGCAGCGGGCCCCCCTGGTGCCCTGCCGACGGCGGGCCGGTTCAGCTCCCCGAGGTCTCGGGATGCGCGATGGGCTGCTAATGTTTGGTCATCCTCTGGCCGGTATCCGCGCGGGCCTGCCTCACGGCATTGAGCCACGCTTCGCCGGCGCCGCCGCTCTTGGGCGGCCGGAGGAAGGACAGCCGCTCCACGTGAAGCCAGGTGTAGCGGTCGGATTGCCGCAGTGCGTTGGCCAGGGTGGGACGGAGCAATTCCGGATCCATGTCGACTTGTCCGAAGGGCTTGTCATAAATGCCGAATGCGATATTGATCTTGAAGGGCCAGGCAGACCTCAATGGGGCGGGAATGAATTCGCTGTCGACCTTGTCCTGGGCGATGCCCGTCTTCCGCCAGTTGTAGGATTCCTGGAATTCCTTGGCTGACCGGAGATGATAGAGCCGACCTCCGTCGACGCAGGTCGCACGCTTTCCGGTTCCCTCCAAGAAGCCGCAGAAAAAGGGACCCATCAATTGGTTCGTAGTGCTCCATTGCGGGAACAAGGGCGCCGGAGCCTTGGGCTCGGAAATGTAGGGCCCATGGAGGCTGATGACGACGATGTCGGGGAACTGGGCCACCATGGCTTCCATCACCTGACGGCCGCGCAGCCGGGCCTGATCCTGGTAGGCCCTGAGATTCAGGTTGGGATATTCCACGCCGATCGGGTAGTAGGACCATTTGGAGAAGTAGTTCTCGTTATCGAAATAGACGCCCTTCATGCCCACTTCGCGGGCGGCTCGCGCAAGGTCGGCGAAGTTGCGGACGATGATGGACCAGTCGTTGAAAAAATCGGGGGGCCTTCCAGAGAAGACCGCCAAGAAGTTCTGGGTCAGATTGGTGAACTGAAGCCCCCGGAGAGGCGTGAGTACCCGGGCAATTGTTGAATATCCGACTTCCTTATTGACCATCAAGTCCATCGTCGGGTTTTCCGAACCATCGGGGTTTCGCATGTAAACGGCGATACCGTCGAACGGGAGGGACTCCAGAAGCAACTTGTTCTGTCTCAGGAAGGTGGGCGTCGGGCAGGGGCTATCACCGAACCAGTCGTGCAAGAGGAGGAACGAAGCCCCGCTTCCACCGGTCGCCTTTGCTTCTACAGGCACCCTGTCCACGCCGGAGAAGACGAGGAGCATCGCTGAAGCGCAGAGCAGTCTGAGCAATGCGGAGGACAGATTCGCCATCGTGCTTCGGGACCTGTCCCCTGCAGCCTGACCGTCTACAGAGGGAGATCCCCCTCCTGGAAAGTACTAATGAGCGGATTATGTACGCCGACTAGACGAGAAGGTTACTGGATACCGGCGGCCGCGCTTCTGGCGAAGGGCCGGACCGCAGATCGTTCCGCCATTCATGGACATTCAAGACGCCGTTTCCGGTGGCGATCGCCAGGGTGCCGTCGCAATGCACGATTCTGCCGGGGGGGGCTCCCGATTCGACAGCCTCGCCCAGGCTTGACCGGAGGATCCGAATCCGGGTCTCATCCCAAGTGGTCCAGGCGCCCGGTCGCGGATGAAGTCCGCGAATCTGGTTATGGATCTCCCGTGCCGGCCGTTCCCATCGGATTCGTGCATCTTCATCCGTCGGCTCCCGTTCGTAACTGGCCGAACTCTCCTCCTGAGCCAATCGGGTGCTGCTGCCTGTCTGTACCTGAGCCAGGACCTCAGTCAACGCCTCCGCCCCAAGACGGGAAAGCTGAAGGAACAAGCTTTCGCCGGTATCCTCCGAATCGATCGGCCATTCTTTTTGAGCCAGAATGTCTCCCTGGTCGAACCTGGCCGTCATCATGTGGACCGTGACTCCTGTTGTCGCCTCTCCCCGGAGGATCGCCCACTTCCAGGGGCAGGGACCCCGGTGCCGGGGAAGGAGGGACAGGTGCACATTGATAACCCCCAACGGCGGCAGGGCCAGCATCCACCTGGGAAACTTCAGATGATATCCGGCGACCGCAATGACATGCGGCTTCAGCTCCTGGATGCTTCGTCTCAGCGATTCACTCCTCAGGTCTTGCGGGACGAGCAGGGGAAAGTGCATCTGTTTGGCCAGAGTCAGAAGCGGCTGCTGGCCTGGACCTTCATCAGGTTTGGTCATGACGCCGACAATCTCGAAGCCCCTCCGGACCAGGCTCGCCAGCGCCTGGGCGCCAGGGGCGTAAATACCCGTGAAAAGGATTCTCATAATCGGATTTCCTATCTACGACTCTCGACGAGAGGCGTTTCAAATCCGCGTAACAGGATTGCCTCATCTTGTTCTAAATGCTCGGAGAGGTTGGTGAGGATGCCCCTCTTCTAAGAATTGAACTGGGAGGAAATTCCATGGAGCAGGTCAAGGTAGGCAGCACGCACTCCACGAGCCGGCGGATCCCGTTCTCGGTGAACGCGCCCCGCGCGGAGAAAGTCGTGGTCACGGGAGATTTCACGGACTGGTCGCGCGACGGTGTGCCCCTGCGCCGTGCCTCGAACGGCCAGTGGGGGACGGTTCTGAGCCTCAGCCCCGGGGAGCACCAGTACCGCCTGATCATCGACGGCGAATGGTGCGACGATCCGATGGCCAAGAAGCAGGTTCCGAATGAATTCGGCGGTTGCAATTGCGTTCTCGAAGTCCGAGATCGATGACCTCCGGCCCGAAATCTGATCGAACGCTTCACGGAGGGGGGAGGGGCCCCCGTTCGAATCCATCCGCGATGCGAAGTACGGGCTCGCGTGGAATCGGCGCAGGATGCCTTCTCGGTGGTCCTTTCCCCGGCTCTTGCTGGACGGCGCCGGGGCGACACGACCGACAGTTCGAGTTCTGCTGCCGTGCTTCCCGGGGATTCCCTCGGTTCGAGAGGAGTCCCTATCCCAACCGGGCTCTTCCCGAATGAACCCGGGCGCTCTCCAGCTTTAGGGTGAGTTCTTGACGGGGAAGGGGAGCCAGCCGTTCCAGCTGAGAGAAGAGCTCGCGTTCCTCGGCGGCCGCGTGAAGCGTGAAATTCTCCTCCAGGAGCTTCATTAGAGCGTCGAAGGACTTGTCGCCCACCTTCATCTCGGAGAGCTTCTCGAGCAGTCCCTCGAGCGCGACATGATCCTCCTGGATCGCCGGCCGGTCCGTTTCCAGCGCGGGATAGAAGTACTCCCGTTCGATCTTCCCATGCACGAGCATTTCGAGCCGAATCTCTTCGAACAGATGCTGGCGGGCTTCCTCAAGGTCCGGTGCCGTCCGATCGTAGTCCGCGAACATCTGTCGGATGCGATCGTGATCCTGCCTCAGCAGCTCGGCAGGACTGGCCGCAAGAAGGCGGGTATCGGACATCACGTGTTCTCCAGACTTCCGCCATCTACGAGGTCGCTGGCGCTCGGTTGCACGAAATGAACCATGAACGCGGCCTCCCGGAGGAATGCCGCCGGGATCTCCCAGAAAGGGGACCCACCCGGGTCTCGGTGCCCCGGAAGCGGGCGCTGTCCCGTCGTTTAGGTAAGGGATCGCAGAGGAACGGTGGTGACCTCTGCGATCAGGAGAGAGAGAAAGGGCTAGGAAGAGGGCCTGAAGGGGCGGTGCGCCTCGTCGATCCGGGTCGTCTTATCCGTGATCTCCTGGCACCAGGCGGCCTGGGGGGCGAATCGGCCTCGGATGACACGCCATGGCACGTCTTTCACACCGAGATCCAGGGGAAGAGAGGTGTACGCTGGCCGGTTCAGCCAAAGCTCGCAGGCGGCCGATCCGATGGTCTCGTCCAAGGTAGGTATCAACACGGTTGCCATGTAGATCCATCACATTCTGTGCTGTTACTGCCGCAACTCAAAATATTCCGCTCTTGGGCGAGCCCCCGTTGCTTGAACTGTAACGGAGCTGCAATGCCTGCCGTAGATGGGTCACCAATCCACCCGGAGGTGTCCATGGCGCTCTGGATTGCCGCAGCTCCCGACTTGGCCGTCATAATCGGGGAAGATGGCGACCTGCTGCAGGTCTTCATCTCGATGTTCCTGGGAGTGTTCATTGTATCCCTGGTGTGGTCCTTGTCCTCGGATCGACGTTCGTCTCCCCCGTTTTAGGTCATGAAGGCTCCGGCTTCCTCCGGGACGAAGACCTTTCGGCTGATGACCTACAACGTCCACCGCTGCGTGGGGCTCGACGGCCGACACGCCCCACAAAGAATCGCGGAGATCATCGCCCTCCAGAACCCCGATATCGTCGCTCTTCAAGAGCTCGAGACGGGACATCCGAGGACCGGAAGTGTCGATCAGGCCCAGGTCATTGCCGCGGTTCTGAAGACGAACTTTCACTACCACGCGGCGAGACAACGGGGGGAAGCGCGTTTCGGCAATGCAGTCTTCAGTCGGCTTCCGATGCGCAAGATCCAGAGCGCACTTCTACCCACCCTGCCGCAGGTGCCCCTTCAAACCAGGGGCGCTCTGTGGGTCGCGGTCCGGGTGGGAAGCGAGGAGGTCCAGATCATCAATACCCACCTGGGGCTTCTCCACCATGAGCGCTTCCTTCAGGCCGGGGCGCTGTGCAGCAAGGACTGGCTCGCCCATCCCGTCTATCGGGGTCAGCCCCGTGTGCTTTGCGGCGATTTCAATGCCACAACCGCCTCCCGGGTTTATCGCCTCTTCATGGAATCGCTTCATGACGCCCGGTCTCTATCCTCGTCGCCGGCCGGCCGCACGTGGCCCAGCTTTCTCCCCGTCTTCCGCTACGATCATATTTTCGTCTGTCCCCGGATTAGGGTTCGCGGAGTGTCCGTCCCCAAAACGGCCCTGACGGTTCTGGCATCAGATCATCTGCCCGTCGTGGCGGACATTGAAATCCGGGATGCGACCGCCGACGAACCGACTGATTCGTCGGCCTGAGCACTTCAAAGAACTTCCGGCCCGCGTCGAGAAGCCCTCGCGATGCTCCTTCCAGCCCTTCCATGGCCCTGCTGGGAGTCCTCCTCGGGTCGGTAAGAGGCTCCGATCCCGTGCCGATCAGACCACGTCTCTGACGCTGCTCGGCTGGGGGACCCCTTAGGGCGATCAAGCGGCAGAACTTCGTCCGATCCGTCGGAACTGACCGAGGTTCCCGTGGCGGATGGACGGGAACGGCGGAGTTACGGCGGACATAACAACCCGCCAGGCGGATCATCTGCCGGGCAGCCAAGGAGACTATCCCTATGATGACCAAGTCCTGCCTGACGTGCGGAAATGTTTACGATAAGGCTTTTGAGGTTCATCGGGATGGGAAGATCTACTTCTTTGATTGCTTCGAATGCGCCATCCATGCGCTCGCGCCGGCGTGTACGCGGTGCGGGTGCCGGGTGATCGGACACGGAGTCGAGGTCAATGGCCTCCAGTTCTGCTCGGCGAGTTGCACGCGCCAGACCACGTCCGCCCCCGTCGTGGATCGTCTCTGACCAAATCAGGCGCGTCGGCCCAGACTCCGGAGTCCGCGGCGGGCCGAGCCCATCATCTCCCGGCAGACGTCGGTATAGATTGCCCCAGGCTCATCCCCTTCCAACGACCGTTCTCGGACCACGCTCTGGTAGCGCTCCGCGCGAAAACGATCGGCCAGCGAGCGAAAGCAGTCGAGGACGTCCGCCGAGATCCGGGCTTCCGCCTCCGCAGAGGAAAGGGTGCGCCAGGATCCCATTCTCTGCTCGAGATCCGACTCGACGATTCGTCCCAGTACCGACTGGTAGAACCGGCGGCAGATCGAGGAGTACAAGAGCGTAGCCGCCTCTCCGCGCAGCGTCGGCGACGCCAGCGTCCACAGGGCGGACACCGCCTTCACCATCAGCCGGTTCGACTCGGGATCCCAGGAGAATCCTTCGGCCCGAACCGGACTCACGGAGTAGATCCCGACTTCCCCCGACCGGATCTGGAGGATGCCGCGGGTGACGATGTAGAGGATGGCGTCCAGGGCCTCCTCGTGAACGTTCAGAGCGAAGCGCGGGCATTCGTCGAGCAGCCGACGGCTCAGGTCAGTGGGCGAACAGTCTTCGTCATCCAGCCAGAGCGTGACGGATTCGACGGAGGTCTCGCACCAGACCCGCCCTGTCACCAAAGGTTTCATGCTTTCAGGTAGAGCCTGTTCGGGGCGGATCGTCACCGGAAATGGAGGTCCTGGAGGGTCGGGTGGGATTCGCAGTCACATGCGATTCGGCGCAGGCTCTGACGAAGTGAAGGGTGATGATGGCAACGACACTCGAACTGCGCCGGGCCAAGGAAGTCTGGAAGCTTCAGAACGCCCAGGGATTCGTCTTCCTCGAGTCAACGCGGCGCCGGATTGCGCGGGTGCTCGGAGGCACGGTCTTTCGCTCCGGCGACTGGGTGGAGCGCCCGGCGGCGATTTCCTGGGAGGAGGCGCTTAACACCAATGAAGAGGGTCATTCCGCGCTTTCTCCCTACGGACTGGAGCTGGTCTTCGATTCCCAGACGCGCTGGTCCCGGATCGGACCCCTCCCTCCTGAGGTTTCCGCGGAGGAGGCTTTTGAGCGGGACGTGCTCGCCCATGAGATCCTGTCCGTCCTGCATCCCGAGGATTCCGACACCGGCTGTTCGGGACCCTCATGAAGTCCTGCCTCCTCATGGTCCTGGGTCTACTCCCCCTACAGGACACTCCGTCGCCCGATGAGCTGGTGCGCGCCCTTGACGACGACAATATCGCCCGACGAGAGGCCGCGATGATGAAGCTCTGCGACTTGGGATCCGCGGCCATCCCCTCCCTGCTTTGGGCCGTGGAACAACCCGGGGAGGAGCGTCAGCTCCGGGCTCAAAGCGCGCTCGATCGTATCGAGCGGCAGATCCGAATCCGCGCGGTGTTCACCGACCCCCCGATCCTGGATCTGCGGTGCCAATGTAGAGCGCTGCAGGACCTGATCCTGACCCTGGGGAGCAAAACCGGGCTCTCTATCACGATGGCCGGAGAGCTCGGCCGGAGGAAGGTGTCGATTACGCAAGCCGCGATGACGCCCATGGAGGCGTTGGACGCCCTCTGCGCCGCGGCGGGAGAATGCGACTGGTCGTACGTCACTCCCAAGGTGATCGAAATCCGCGAGGGAGCGCTGGTCTCGGTGCCTGCTTCATATCAGAGCCGATTTCGATTTACTCTGCCGCACATCGAAACCTTCCGTTCTCGGAGGGGTGACCGGACCACGGGCACCCTTTGCCTGTGTATCCAAGCCGATCACGAGCGGGGTGTGAGTCCAATCGTGCCCCCAGAGATCGTCATTGAACATGTCATTGATGAGACCGGGCAGGATTTGGTGCCCGCGCTGGAGTCGCCGATTCGGGTGAACTCCCTGTATCGTGACGACGAGATGATGGGGGATCCGGAGTTCTCGTTTCATTCCCGTCCCATCCTTCTCACCGGACAGCAGGCGAATGCGCGACGGCTCGCCAGCGTGACAGGGTATGCCATCTACAGCTTCGCGCTGCAGGAAACCACGCTCGACATCCCGGAGGTGGATTCCGGGGCCTGGATCCAGCAAGGCGAGCTGGAATTTGGCGTCTTCGGATTGCGGGCCGGGGTGCTGCAAGTCCGGATCCAGCAAGCACAGGGGCTGCCGATCCCTCGTGGCATTCTGAACGTGCCGGGCATTCGGATCATCGATGATGAGGGAGTGGAACACCAGGTCCCTCTCCACTGCGTGGAGATGAGGGATCTGAGCACCGGGGGCGTCTCCTCCCTTCATTTCCTGCTTTCATTCGACGTTCTCGGCCAGCGCCAGGCCCGGAAGGCCAAGCTCCGGCTCGTGACCGAATGCTACGAGAAGCGCGTCTCCTTCTCGTTCACCGACGTGCCCCTGCCGTAGCCCCTTACTGTTCCACGGGCGCAAAAAGATCGCGCTCGAAGTCCAACTTCAGCTGGCGGGCCGTCGTGCGTGCACCTGCTTGGAATCTGGTTCCCACCGTGAAGACCACTTTGGAGGTCTCGTTGTCGATGCGGGTAAGCCTGATGCGAATGGGAACGGCCTCCTCGTCGCGGGCGTCGATGCTCGCCACATCCTGACGAACGTCAATGCTCAGGAGTTCAAACTGCAGGTTCCGGACCACATGTTCCGCCGCGGTGGTCCCCCTCGACAGCGTGCAGGAGTACTTTCCCTCGGCTGAATTGCCTCCCACGTGGGCGGTCCGGGACTTTGCCAGCCCAAGTTTCTGGAGGAGACCGTCGTACAGGGTGGAAGCGAGGTTGCCGTTGCCGGGATCAACTTGGACCGACACCTTGGATCGGTGTTCATTGATGTCGGTGATCTCCACGGTCATCCGATCGCCGATGCCACGGCGGGCGACCAAGATGCCGCCCATTCCGTCGTGGCGCTCGTCGTCAATGTGGAAGTCCATGGACTGAAGGGTCGCGACGGCGGCCTTCCAGACCTCGTCGACCGACCTGCCGTATGCCCGCTCGACGAGCCGGGGATTCCCATCGGGGTCGGAGGTGCGAGAATGCTTCCGATCGGTGCTGCCGCAGGCGGTGAGAAGCAGGGGGATCATCCACAGGCTGCAGCTTCTCATGGAATCCTCCGATGCCCTTTGAATCGCTGAGCCTGCCGCAAAAACGCCGTTATGTCGACTTCACCATAACGCCGGACGAAGCTCCGCCTCAGGTCCCATGGACCTGAGCGCACGGAGGATTCATGGCCACTGCGATCGGAGTACAGGCTCCAACCTTCAAGCGCGTCGTCGTGCCTCTGGACGGAAGTCCCGCGGCGGAGGAGATCTTTCACCATCTTCAGCGAATGAGGGGGGCGATCGACGAGATGATTCTCCTGCACGTCATCCCCTTGGTCGCCCTGCCGTCGTCGGCTACGGCGACTGTCCAGACCCGCCTTGAGATGCAGGCGGAGAAGTACCTGATGCGGGTCTATGACCTCATTCCTCACTCCCGCGTCAGGCTACGGGTGGATGCCGGGATCGCGGCGGAGCGGATCGCCGCCGTCTGCGCCGAGGTCGAAGCGGACCTTCTGGCCATGAATACTCATTCCGAGCACGGCCTCGGATCCGTCCTCTTCGGCGGGACGGCCCGGCAAGTCCTGAACTCGACGAGTCTTCCCATCCTCCTGGCGAAGCCTGGATTGCCGCGACCTGGGAAGCCCATCGGACGCATCCTGGTCCCGATCGGGACTCAGCCCGGAGAGGAAACCCTGCTGGAGCCGGTCGTCCGGCTGGCGAAATGCCTGCACTCCGAGCTGACCCTGCTCCGCGCCAATCCCATTATCCTGAATCAGGATCCGATCACGGGACTGGTGCTTCCCCTGCCGACGGGACAAGCCTCCGAAC
>DATGFI010000238.1:0-4046 GCA_035309205.1 Planctomycetota bacterium
AGCACCTCGACGAGAACCGTGAGGCCCGGGAGCAGATTGCCTACGGGGACGTGGTCCTCCTCAACAAAACCGACCTCGCGACGACGGAGGAGCTCGACCTCCTCGAGAAGCAGGTCCGTGGGCTCAATGTCCTTGCGAAGATCTACCGGACCAAGGACGCGGCGATCCCGCTGGACAAGATCCTGGATGTCGGAGCCTTCGACCTTTCTCGGCGGCTGGAGGTCTCCCCGGATCTGATGACCGCCGACCAGCACCACCACCACTCGGACATCCATTCGGTCTCCTTGATGGAAGCGGGCCCCCTGGACGGACGTAAGCTCAATGGCTGGCTCGGGGGATTGCTGAAGACCCGCGGGACCGACATTTTCCGGATGAAGGGGATCGTCGAGGTCCAGGGCGAGACGCGTCGGGTGGTCTTCCAAGGCGTGCACATGATGTTCGACGGTCGGCCCGACCGTCCTTGGCAGGCCAAGGAGGACCGGACGAACATCCTCGTCTTTATCGGCCGAAATCTCCCCGAACAGGAACTCCGGGACGGCCTCCGCTCCTGCCGGGCGTGAGAGTAATATCCCGGGAATCCGCTCCGGTCGATCGCACCTTGCAATCCGGGTGAAGGAGCATCGGGCCGATCGGGCGAGAGGAGGCTGGCACCAGGACGCTGCCCTCCCCTAATCTTCCCTACGAGCTGGTACTCGGGGAGCCGATCGTATCGGGGGCTTGGTGAATGCGGTTCAGGATGTTCCCGTTCTCCGCACGGATCCGGGTCATCGTCAGGAACAGCATCACCTGGACGACCGCAACAACCCCCACAATGATTAGAAGGAGCAGGAGGAAATTCCTGGTTTCACTCCGTTGCTGCCGCCTGAGCGTCCGTGATGTCTGCTCGGGTCGCCTCATCGCCTGGCTCCTTTAAGGCTGACACAGCCGGCCCCCCTGGGAAATGCCGGATGGAGCTCGATCCGGTGCTATGCCGCACGCGGAATCAGGCCCCTCCACATCCTTCCTCGAGGGCTAGTGTAAACCAGCGCAAGCCGCGTGCCAGCGGGGGAAGCCGGGGGAGAGAGCGCGCTGCGCTAGATTGGGCGGGAAGATTCCCACCGGCCGGTAGGCCTTCGGAGCTCATCGTACACGCGGAACTGCCTACTTTCTTCGCGGTCCCAGCGCGGTTTGGATTTTTCCCCGAAGGTTGGCCAGGAGGTCTTTCAGACCGAATCTCCCCTCATCAAACTCCGGATAGTTCCCGGCCAGAAGAGAAGTCATCGCATCGGCGACCTGGAGGTCATTGCCCTCGCCCCGGTCGAAAAGGATCTGGACGATCATCGCCTTGCAGATCCACCACGGCTCTGAGGCCCTCTCCGACTGGTTCGCCAGATCCCTGAAGACGGCCAGAGCGTTGCCGAATTGGAACTTCTGGCCGGCCTTGCCGAGTTGATAGAGGGCATTGCCGTACTCCAGATAGATTCCCGCCAGCCAGCGCTGCTGCTGCAAGACCGCCCCCTGGAGTCCCTCGGGGGTGACCAGGTGATACTTCTGGATCAGCCCGTCGCAATGTATCTTGACCCGGCCCCAGTCGGCGGGCGATTCCGCTCTCAGGCCCCAGCACCAGATGACGCGGGATTCCGCGGAGCTCCGTTCGGGGTCGGACAACCCCGGAAGCGCGGCCAGGCGCTCCTGGGCTTGCGCCGCGTCGCCCCAGACCGCTCGTTCGGCAAGCGGCTGTCCGCGAAGGTCCAGCACGGAGACCACTTTCGCATCGAGTCTGCTGAGGGCGCGGGCCATGCGATAAAGTCCGTCGGCCACCGCCTTCACGTCTCCCGGCGAGGAGTCTTCGGTCCGCGTCCGGTCCAGCCAGATGCGGTAGTAACGCGCCGCATTTGCCGCGTCCGTCAGTTCCATCCGGGCGGCCACGCGCCGGATCGACCGGGCCGCTGCCTCGATCTCACCGGCGTCGGTCCCCGCCAGAAGCCGGTCCAGACGAGCCGAGGCTCCGGCGACATCGCCGGTATCCAGCCGGGCGCGGATCTCCATCTCGCCCAGTCGGGACAGCATCCGGCTGTCCGTCGGCAGAAGGACCTCACAGCGGACAATGAAGTCGAGCGCCTCCTGGGGCTTGTTCAGGCCGTCGTGCAGAAGAACGGTCGCCAGCTCGAACTGCGCTGCGACCAGGAGCCTCGGATGGGAGGACTTCTCCAGCCGGGTGACCGCGCGTCGCAGGAGCCGTTCGGCGGTCCGGAGCTGCTTCGGATCTCCTTTGGAATCCACATCGCGGCGCAGGCAATGGCCCGAGGAAACCAGAGCGTCGTCGTAGATTTCGCAGCCTTCGCCGACCTTCTGATAGAGCTCCGCGGCCGCGCTCCATTTCCCCTTCCGCTCGAGGATTTCAGCCCTGAGGAACATGAAGTAGTCCGCGAACTGGCCCTGGAGTCCCCGTTCCTCGATCTCCCGGAGGAGAGCCTCCTCCTGTTCCTCGTCGCGCGGATCCCGCGTGCCTGCCGCGGAGCGGATCAGGGCGCGGACGGCCTCAAAGGCCGCCCGCTGGGCAAGTTCATGTTTGGGATACTTCCGAAAGACGTCCTGAAAGGCGAGGGAAGCCTCGGCTTCCCTTCGGAGCGCGCGGAAACATTCGCCCCGCCTGAAGGACGCGATCGGCTCGTGCTTCGCCCGGTCCGCGGCATCCGCACAGACCTCGACGCAGCGCCTCACGTCGACCAGTGCCTCCCAGAAGAGCCCACGTTCCATGAGTCCGTCGGCGACCAGGAGCAGCTGCGAGGCCGTCGCGCATCCGTTCCGTGTCCAGTCGCAGATCCGGGTACGTGCGGCGCGGCCCGCGGGTCCGTTGGGATCCGCCCCTGCGATCCTCTGCGCCAGGAGAATCGCCGCGGCACGGTCACCGACGGCGGCCAGGGCCTCGGCTTTCTCCAACTGCACCGCGGTTCCCAGCGCCCTCTTCGCCCGGGGCGTCTCTCTTAGAAACTCGTCGGCCGCCGCGATCGCCTCCCTCCCCTTCCCCGCGGTCCTCTGGAGCCGGAGCAGATGGAGAAAGGCGCTCTCCTGCAAGGCTTCGAGGTAGGTGCCGGGAGCGGCGCCATGCTTCTTCACTTCAAGCACCGATCTGAAGCGGCGTTCGGCGCGCGCAAAGTCCCTGAGATCTTCGCGCACCCGCCCTTCCTCGAGGATCGCTTCGAACGCGATCGGCCGAGCCCCGGTGTCAAACTGGAAGTCGAGGAGGAGGCTCAAGGCCTGGTCGAGCAGCTTCTTCTTCAGAGCCTCGTCCCCGAGGACTTCTCGCGCGCGGGCGGCGATCGCCTTGGGGAGCTCGAGCCGGGCGTCGAGAAGAGCCTCTTCGACCGCCGGGGCCGCCGGCTGGTTCTGAAGCTCCGCGATGCTCGCCCGATAGAAGTCTTCCGCCACTTGCCAGGCTTTCGCCGCCTCCGGGCCTCCGCCCAGCAGCCGGGCCTTCTGGACGCGGAGCAGTCCCGCCATGCCGCGCTCGTCGATCGTCAGCGTCGCCCCCATCCGGGCGATGGCCCGGTCGAGGACTTCCACCGCGTTGACGGCGTCGGTCTCAAGCCCCGCCCGGGCCGAGGCCACTTCGGCCAGGACAACGGAGGTCCCGGGCATCTTTCCGATGCGCTCGCAAAGTTCGTCGGCGAGGTCGACCCACCCTCGGCGGGCGAGGGCGGAGGCCAGCTCGACCTGGGGATTGTCGTTCGGGGCCATTCCCAGGAAGATCAACACGAAGGACAGCATCATGGAGGCACCCCCTGCTCAGGAGACGCCGCGGGGTCGTTGAGTGTTCAGTGGAAGATTCGTATCATCGGCCGATATGAAGAAGAGACCTTTGGGATCCAGCGGGATTCACGCCTCCGCCGTCGCCTTCGGCGCCTGGGCGCTGGGCGGATGGCGTTGGGGGGGCAGCGACGATCCCACGTCCATCGCCGCGCTTCACGCGGGGCTCGACGCAGGAATCAACTTCATCGACACGGCCCCCGCCTACGGATTCGGTCACGGCGAGGAAGTCGTCGGGAAGGCGATCCGGGGCCGGC
>DATGFI010000239.1:0-2207 GCA_035309205.1 Planctomycetota bacterium
GATCAGCTGCAGGTCGTGTCAGTCAACCGATACACGGGATCGTCGCGGGACGTGAACCAGCCGCCGCCGGTGTTCGGCATCGATTCGGCGCTGGTTCAGTACTGGATCGAGACCGACAAGACGAAGCCCGCCTATGGCCTCGTCCGGGATCGCCCCCTGGAGCTGACCCCTCTGAATGGTCCCGTCCAGCGGGACTCGGATATCGTCGAGATCTCCAGAGATGTGGTCTATCTCAATTTCCGGTACTACGACGGGACCCAATGGCTCGAAAGCTGGGATTCGACCCAGTCAGGGACCTTGCCTCAGGCCGTGGAGGTCACGGTCTTCGTTCAAGGGGAATGGCGCGATCAGCAGGTGATCGAGCCGTTCATCTCCCGGTTCTATCTGGCGGTGGGCGCACAGACGCCCCAGAAACAGCAATGACGAAGACTCGCTCGGGGATCGCCTTGATCATCGTTCTGTGGCTCATGGCCATTCTGACGCTCCTGATGTACGCCTTCCTGGCGGACATGCAGGTGGAATACTCCATTGGAGCCGGGTATGGCGACGGGAAGAAGGCCGAACAGCTGGCCTGGAGCGCCATTGATGCGGCGTGCGCGGCGCTGCTCAATGACACGCGACCGTATCAGGGCCTCAACAACGATCCCTGGACGGCCGATCCTTCGAATTTCTTCGAGGTCCCCCTGGGCGACGGAGCCTATTCGGTCTTTCGACCCCTCTATGACAATGTCCAGACGGTGCTGTGGACTCCCGATGACGAAGCCTCGAAAATCAACCTCAACACAGCGTCGAAGGCGGTCCTGCTCAAACTCCCGAACATGACCGAAGACATCGTGGATGCCATTCTCGAGTGGCGCGGATCCGCAGGCACGACCTCCTCGAATGCAGGCGGAAACTCGTACTACAACGCCCTCAATCCGCCCTACAACAGCAAGCATCAACCGTTCGAGACTCTCGAGGAGCTCCTCTATGTCCAGGGCATGACGCCGGAACTGCTCTTCGGGGAGGACTTCAATCTGAACGGGCGCCTGGAACCCAACGAAAACGACAGCGACGGGTCCTGGCCCCCGGACAACCAGGACGGCATGCTTGATCCTGGACTGTGGTCGCTTTGCACGGTCTGGAGCGTCGACAAGAACGTCGATGCCCAGGGAAAGAGCCGGGTGAATCTCAATAGCGCCACGGACACCCAGCTGGAAGCCGCGGGATTGACCGCCGCCGAAGCGCAGACCATCAGCGCCCAGCGGACCGTCATCCCCTATGTGTCCGTGGCCCAGCTCCTGGGGGGCGGAGGCCTTCCCGCCGCCCTTAGTCCCGCCCGCTTCAAGGTCGTGGTCGATCACCTGACCGTCGTGCCGGGTGCAACGGTTCCGGGACTTGTGAACATCAATACGGCTCCTCAGCAGGTTCTGCTCTGTCTTCCGGGAATAACTCAGGATATCGCGGTCAAACTCATGGACTACCGAACAACCCCGGGGAACGATCTGTCCAACATAGGCTGGCTCTTGAACGTGATGGACCCGGGGGTGCTTCAGGGGATCGCCAACCTCATCACGTGCCGGTCCTATCAGTATCGGATCAATGCGGTAGGCCGGGTCGGAACTCCGTATAGCGTCGGGGCGGGATCGTCGACGGATGTGCCCGGACGTCCGGGAGCCTTCCGGAGGATGACGGCGGTCTTCGACAAGCTGGCTACGCCCAATCCCCGGTTGGTGTACTGGAAGGACCAGACGAAGCTCGGGATGCCCTACGATCCCCAGGACGGGCCGAACCCGACTCCATAGAAGCATGTTGACCGCGATAGAACTGGGACCGAAATCTCTGACGGCCGTCACCGTGAAGGTGAACGGACGGGGACCGGAGATCGTCCAGTCGGGCCGCGCGGAGCTCCAGAGTTTCGATGCGGAGAACATCCGGCTTGCGATCGGGAAAACGGGGGTCACCGGGCCCAAAGGAGTACTCATCGTGTCGCGCAGTCAGGCGCTGCTGCGGGACCTCGAGCTTCCCGCGGGAAGCCCGGATGAGCTGGTCGCCATGGTCCGCTTCCAGGTCGAGCGCGAGATGCCCATCCCCGTCGACCAGGTCCGCTATTCCTATATCGAGATCGGCCGCTCCGACGGAAAGGTCCGGATCCAGGTGGTCGCGGTTCCGCGCGATGTCCTGGACCCCGCGGTCAGCGCCGTCGAAGCCGCAGGCATCAAGGTCGT
>DATGFI010000240.1:0-4420 GCA_035309205.1 Planctomycetota bacterium
CGATCATCGGGTTCCCCCGGGTCCCCGGGCGGTCCCGGTCAAGAAGGCGACGAACTGATCGCGGGGGGCCGGAGAGACCCGACCGGGATGCCCGGACGGGCGTTGGATCGAGTCCAGGCTCTCCCGGCAATTGCGAACCAGCCGGGAGGGCAGACGCTGGGCGAGTTCGCCCAGGAGCCGTCGGGTTTCCCGGTCGAGCTCCGTCAGGGTCCCCGGAACCGAGAACTTCGGGATTCCCCGGAGGAGCAGCCCGAGGGATGCCGCATGGAGCTGGAGTCGGGTCGCGAGTTCGAGATCCATCGCCGTCTGACTCAGAACGAGCGCCCGCTCCCGGCTGCCGGACGTGATCCCCCGGAGGACCTCTTTCCGGACCTCGGAATCCAGATCGGAACTCTTCCAGGAGAGATCCGGGCGCGTCTCTCCGGCGGAATTGGGCGCTTCCGCGGCGGGACTCCCCAGGTGGCGTCCCACCAGGATCAGGAGGGTCCACGCCCACGAGCTCATTCTTGCCTCCACCCCCGGGGAGACCTCCCCAGGCGGCCCCCTCATTGCGGGCTCGCAAGAATCCTTTCAGCCGCAGCCGGGATTGGGCGATAATCCCTGCGAGCGAGCTATGGACTTTCCCACCTCTATCTGGACCGTGATCCTCTCGGTCAAGGATGACCCCGAGAGGGTAAAGGACCTCATCGTCCGCCGCTATCGGGAGCCGGTCTACGAGTTCCTTCGCATGAAGGGACTGTCCCACGAGGATGCGGAGGACGTCACCCAGGACGTATTCATCCAGATCTGCCGCGAGGAGTTTCTCCAGAAGGCGGACCGCGACAAGGGGAAGTTCCGGACGCTCGTCCAGGCGGTGACCCGAAACCTGCTCGCCTTCTTCCACCGCTATAACATGGCCGAGCGCCGGGACCGTCGCCGCAAGGTCACGCTGGGAGATCTCGACCTGCCCTCGCAGTCCGCCACGGATGGGGACTTCGACCGGCTCTGGGTGAAGAACCTCGTGTCCCAGGCGCTCGATCGCATGAAGGAAGATCCCATGATCGTCGCTTTAAGGCGGCAGATGGAGGGCCGGACCTACCAGGAAATCGCAACCGAGCTTGGCCGTCAGGTGCATGACGTGACCAACTACATTCACCGGGGGAAGACCCGTCTTCGCGCTGAAATCGAGCGCATGATCGCCGAATACAGCTCCAAGGAAGACGTCCCCGAGGAAGTCGACCACCTCATTAAGCTGGTCTAGACCGCGGTTCTCATCCGCGCCGCGGCCACTTCCCGGAGGCTTTGTCTGGATCTCCTGGAGTTAGCGCGATTGCAGAAGATCCCGTGCCGGCCGAAAGAGTTGATCCCATCAGCCAAATGACCTAAAGTTACCGTTCGTCTGGCGAACGGCATATGCCCGACAATGATCCCCGGCTGGCCATGTTCCGCGAGCTGTTTACCAACCCCGACTTTGCGCCGGCGCCCGTCAAGATCGCTGAAGAGGCGGCGCCCTATATATCCGATCCTTCCCGGCGTCTTGGGCACTATGTCCTCGTCGCGCAGCTCGGCGAAGGAGGAATGGGCGATGTCTGGAAGGCCTGGGATCTGAAACTCCCCCGCTGGGTGGCGATCAAGTTCCTCAAGTCCTCGGATCCCGTGCACCTCAAAAGATTCCAGAACGAAGCGGAATGCGTGGCCAGGCTCCATCATCCGAACATCGCCCAGATTCATGACACGGACCTGGCGGGCCCCGAATTTCCGAGATACGGAGGCCACCCCTTCATTGTCATGCAGTTTGTCGAAGGAAAAACCCTCGACATGGCCGGGCTGCCTGCCGAAAAAGTGGTCCGGATCGGCGTCGACTTGGCCTACGCCCTCGAAGCGGCCCACCGGCAGGGAATCATTCATCGGGACATGAAACCGCAGAATGTCCTCGTCACGCCCCATGGACATCCCTACGTCATGGATTTCGGCCTGGCCAAGCTGACCTCGACGGAACGGACAAGCACCGGCGTCGTGCTCGGCACCCTATCCTACATGTCCCCCGAGCAGGCCTCCGGGGATCCCGGCCAAGTGGATGAGCGAAGCGACATCTACTCCCTGGGGGCGACGCTTTATACGATTCTCTGCGGGCAAACTCCCTTCCGCGGGGAAACGACGATCGGACTCCTGCGCAAGATCTGTACGGAGAAGCCGATTCCCCCGCGACAGCTCCGCGAATCGATCCCCCGGAACGTGGAGCAGGTCATTCTTACGGCGATGGCCCGGGAGAAGAAGAATCGCTATTCCTCGGCCGAATCGCTCGCCCACGCCCTGGCCGCATGCGTGGCGGGCAGCCCGGCGGCTTCTCCCCCACGCGGGCCCCTGGTGCTTTCCCTGCTCACGGCGAGCGCGCTTGTTCTCTTATCGCTCGTCGTCGCTTTCTTCGCGCTCAAAAGGCGCTCGGAGCTGGGTGCCTTCGAACGGCAATGGACGGAGCTGCTTCGCCTCCACCGTTACGCGAGCGCCTTCGAATTCATCCGGGACCACGGCCGCACCCTGGGATCCTCCGACGCTCAGCATTACGAGAGCCTCACCGTCGCCGAGACGAACACCTACGTCCGATCGCGCCTGCTGGAATTCCGCGAGAGATTGGCGTCGCTGGAGAATCCCAGAATGGTCCCGACGCTCCTGGAGAGCCTTCCGCTCCCGGACGAGCTTAAACCCGCACCCCCTCCGGCCCCGCAGTTTGTGGCATGGGCCAGGTCCGAAGGTGACGTCCTCAAGACGTGCCCGACCGACGAGGCGTTCGGCGGCCGACTTCTCGGCATGGCCAGCAAGGTCTTGTCTTCTCAGGACCCCGACGAGAGGGACCTCTTCCACTCCTTCGGACGCCTCGGTTTTCAGGTCCTTTACGGCGCCGCCGGCGGACTCGTCAAGGAGGCAGGGCAGGCCGTTCTGCCGCAGCGACGGCAGCTCGAGAACAACTTCGAAGCCCTCCTGCTTCTGTGGCAGAGGTTCCTGGATTCCACCAGCGAGGACGTCCGAGCAAGCGACAGTCTCCTCAAAGAATGGCAGCGCCGCCTGGCCGAACTCCAGAAGGAGCTTCCGAAAGACCTCCCCGCTCTCCAGCCGCCCGATGCGATCGATCGCCTGGTGGGGGCGGCTTTCAGCGACCCTTCGAACCCTCTCTCCAGGCTCGAACGCCTTGAGGGCGAACTGCTCGCGTACGACGATCCGAGCAGACATGTCACCTTCGAGTCGCGGAGGCGCCTGTACACGGGGATCGTCGTGGTCAGGTCCCTGCGCCGAAGCCTCGAGAGCGGGACCGTCACTGCCGAGGACATTTCCAGGGAGCTCTCCGGGTACCGCCAGAAACTGAGAGACGTTGGAGGCCCCGACCCCATCGGTCCCCGATGGGGAGCGGTCGTCGCTCGGGTCTTCGAGCTCTTGACCCGGGGCTCCTAAATCGTCATTTCGGCGAAAGAAGGGTCAGTCGATGACTCTCCGACGAAGGATCGATCGTGAGGAGGTAGCTGCCTCCGTCCTTGAATTGCCCGGCATCCAGCTCGATCCGGACCGGCTTGGCCGGATTCTCGCTCGTCACGATGACCAGTCGTCCGATGTTCAGCGGCTCCTTCAGGACTAGCGGCGTCTCCTGTCGAGAGAGGGGAATCTCCTTCCCGTCGATCGACAGCTTCTCGATCCGGCCCGCCCGCCATACCCACACGCGGAGATTCATTTGCCCGCGATAGGTTTCGTGAGGAGCCAGGCTTTCGCGGATTTCCTTCAGCGAGGGAGCGAGCGTTCTCAGGGGTTCGTAGTCCGCGAGCGGGATCATGAACGCACACCAGCGGGAAAGACGCGCCGCCGCGTTCCGATCCGCCTCCGTGCCAGAAGCTTTCTTGCCAATGTCATCGGCCTTCCCCTTGGCGGTTTCGGCCTGCTGGCCAATCCAGGCGAGCGCGTCGCTCAGATCCGCCGCATCGGCAACCTGGGACGCCTTGGAAAGAAGCTGCCCCGCCTGGGCAAAAAGAGACGCGTCGGAGCTATCCCATTGTTGCAGCGAGATCTTCTCTCGAAGAGCGGACCAGTCGTCTTGCCAACGTTGGGCCGCTTCAAGGGCGGCGAGTTCCCGTTCTACCTCCGTCAAGTAGGCCCGGCTGGACGGGCAACGATACACCTTGCCGGAAATGCTCAAATCGGACTGGGCCTTTTGCAGATCCTCGATCTTCTCTGGTCTAGAGGAAGCGTCCAGATGGGCCATCAGCAGATAAACCCGTCCTCTGAACTGATAGGGGAAGTAATTGTAGTCCTCCGTCTCGTGGCTCTTCTCCTCCACCTTCACGTAACATTCGTATCGCGGAGTCTTTCGATTGATGACGCCATCGAGTTCCGTCAGAGCCTTGTTCATCCCCCCTTCAGCGTCGAACTTCTGAGTCTTGAGGCAAGCCTCAATCCT
>DATGFI010000241.1:0-6542 GCA_035309205.1 Planctomycetota bacterium
TCCCGCCGAACACGGACGACACGTTGCTCGTGACGTCGATCATCGGGATCGGCACGCGCAGGGAGTCCATCGGGATGACCTGGGCGCGCGGCCGGACGATCGCGGACTCCAGCGCCACCTGCAGGATCTCCGAGCGGAGCCGCTCCGGGATCAGAAAGCCACCGTCAGCCGGCACCTCGGAGCCGAAGGAGTTCTGGATCCGGAGGAGGTCCGCCCGCTTGGACGCGAGAGCCTGCGAGTTCCGCAGAGTCTCATAGCGCGGCCAGATGGACTGGAAGTACTCCGCCGAGTTCTCGAACTGGTTGCTCTGGCCCAGCTCCTGCTCCAGCTTCGCACCCCAGCTGGCCTTGTTATAGGCCGCCCCCTTGCCGTGCGAAACGGCCTTGGTGTTCCCGCCCATCTCCGGCGGAAGGGCGTTGGAGAAGTTCAGCCGGGAGCCGCCCAGGCCGTTCTGGGTGGCGAATTCCGCCATGGCCAGCTGGACCTGCTCCTGGACCTGGGCCTTGAGGTCGTTGTCCTTCTCCCACTGCTTCTTGGCGTAGAGCCCGATGAACTCCTTGAACTGGCCCGGAGTGTTCATCATATCCCGCACCTGCTGAGGGTTGGAGAGAAACTCCTCCAGCTCCTCGAGGCGGCTCGGCAGCGTCAGGGTTGGTGCCATGAGTTATCCCTTCAGAATGGTGAGGAGGGCTGCTGCATCCGCCTCAGAGAAAACGGACGATCCGGCCGAATCGGTGGAGCCACTATCGCCCCAGCTCTCCGGGAGCATCGAGGACTTGCCCAGCGCGTGCGCCCGCTTGGTGATGTGCCGACGGATCGCACTGTGGCTGTTGTTCGTCCCCCGGCCCACCGCGTGGATCGCGTTGGACAGGTCTTCCTCGTCCGCGATCGGGTAGCTGCCGTCCGGCATTGCCTCGCCGGACTTCGCCATCCGATCGCGGTCGGCCTGGGTGTACTTATCGGCGTTGAAGATGTCGTACGGCTTCGCCGCCGACGACTTCACCATCCCCGGCCCCGTCGACGCCCAGGCGTCGTGGTCGTGGTCCGTCGCTGCGGAGGTGTCGTCGTCCCCCGCGCCGCCGGTCACGTCGTGGTGCGCATGGGGGTGCTCGTGCGGCCCATAGGTTTGGCCGCCGCCCATCTCGTGCGCATGCTGGTGCGGATGTTCGTCATGCGTGTGGTCGTGGCCGTGCACCACATGGTCATGCCCGTGGGTCGCGTCGCTCGCATGGTAATGGGAGTGCGCATGGATACCGTCATCGGCGTCCGTACAGCCGAAGGCCGCGTGGTTATGGGCATGCCAGCCCGTCATCGGCTCGTGCATCGGCTCGGTATGGCTGTGGTACGGATGGTGCGCCGCATTCAGCGCTGGTTCGCCCTTCGTCCGGACGGCCGCTCGGAGGTGGCCTGTCAGCTGGCGGTCCGTCTCCGGGCGCGAGCGGAAGACCGACAGGTCGAACGTGGCGGCCTTGCCCTTGGCCTTCAGCTCGGTCAGCTCGTCGGCGAGGCCCGCGTCCACTGCCTCCTGGCCCCGGTACCAGCCCTCGTCGGCCATGACCTTGAGCCAGTGCTCGGCCGACTTCCCGGTTCGCGCCGCGTAGATGCCCGCGATGTTCGTCGTATTCTCGTCCAGCCGGTCGGCCATCGCCCGCAGGTCGTCAGCATCGCCGATCGCCATCGTGAAGGCGTTGTGGATCATCATCTGGCCGGTCGGCGCGATGCGGATGGTATCTCCAGCCATCGCAATGACCGAGGCGATCGAGGCAGCCATCCCATCGATGTAGATGGTCACGTTGTCTCGGGCCATCAGGCAGTTGTAGATAGCGAGGCCGTCGTTCACCTCCCCGCCCGGCGAGTTCAGATGGACATCGATCGGCCCGTTCACATCCGCCAGGTCAGAGATGAGATCATGGGCCGTGATTCCGAAGAACCCGATCTCGTCATAGATGCTCAGCTGGGATGGACCATCGGTGACGTTCTTGATCCTGTACCAGTCATTGTGGCCCTGCGCGAGCGCCACGATCCTGTTCCCCCGGGTCGTTCGCCAGGGTGTGTTCCGATTCACACTAGCTCCTCTATCTTGCCGTGCTCAAACACCTCGCGAACCCAGGAAGCCACATTCTTCTCCAGGTCGTAATTGTCGTGGATCTCCGGATGGGCCAGCCGGGGCGGATCGGTCGGCTTGGTCTTATCGTCACTGGCCGTCGAGGGCTTGGGCTCGTTTGCAGCCGGGGCAGCCGGGGCGTTCCAGCGCATCGCAGGGAGGCCAACAACCTCCAGAGCATCCATCGCGTCGTACCCGGCTGCCACGAGAACCGACACGGCATTGGACTTCGCCGTGAGCTCGTCATTCGCGTCATTCGCGCTCGACGGCCGAGGATCATCGTAGTCCATCTCCCGTTCGTCGGCGGTACTGCCGAACATCGGGAGGTAGAATCCATTGGCTATGGTCTTTAGCCGGTTCAGCCGAGGAATCTCATGCCATGCAATATGGACCTCTTCGGCCGTCTCGGCATTCGCCCGGTTGACGTCCGTACTCTGGCCGAGCATCGCCTGGTGGACCCGGTAGGCCTCCCGCACAATATCCCGCCCAAGCGTGCGTAGCTCGTAGAACTGCATGTCTTTGACGGTGTATGTGTTCGGGGTCCACGTCGCACCCTGCTCGAGGACGCCGACCCGGTGGCCGCGCGCTACGCCCTGGTGCTGTTCCCGCCAGCGCGCCGTGAACTCATTGAACTCGTCATCAGTCAGCCGCTTGCCGAAGGTCACGATGCCGCCCGGCACCGCCGAATTCAGGAAGAAGTTACGCGACCACTGGGCGCTATACTTGGTAGCGTCGATATCCGCGAGCAGGGACTGAACAGCGCTGAGGCCCCGATAGATATCCCCGGGGTTGGGGTACTTGACCTGGATGACCTCGTCCGTCAGCAGCGGGACCTGCTCGCCATTCGGCCCGGTATAGACCCAGCCCGCCAGGAACTTCTTCTTGTCGGGAACGGGTTCCATCCGGGCCGGACTGACGGGCCACATCTCCAGCGGAACGCCCGTCCCGCTGGGACCTCGGTTAAGCACCCAGTACCACTCGCCGACCAGCTCCATGTGCTGCCAGCCGATCTCGCGGAAGTGCTCTCCCGTCATGAACGGGTTCGGCTTGTTCCAGAGCTTCAGCGCCTGGTGCCGAAGTACCTCGAGGCGCTGGTCACTGCCCTTGTCGGTCCGCGCATATCGGACGCGGCCGTCCTGGTCGGTTCGGTACATCTTCCAGCCGCCATACGCCTGGCTGCCGGTTGAGAGGAGCTGGACGATCGCGAACAGAGTGCTCTGTCCGTTCATCGCCTGGATCTGAGACTGGCGATCCTGGACACCCGAGCCGTACAGGCCATTGCCGGTTCCGCTCCAGCGGTCAGCAAACGGGACCGGGCTGTTCGCCGCGATATTGCGGATTGACCGGACCAGTTCAGTGACGGCGGAGGTTCGAGGCATTACCGGCTTGCCCTCCATTCAAGAGCGACGAAGGAGCCAGCCGCAACGATCAGGCCGGTAAAGGTCGAGTGGTCAAACCCGGCCATGTCCGCGCAGAGCATCGCGGCCATGAAGTAGCCGTGCTCGCGGACATGGCTCAGGGCGACCGAGACTGGACGCCCAAGGGCCGCACCAAGGGCGTCCAGTCGCTTGCGCACGGACTTATGGATCTGAGTCCGGCGGCTCTCGGCCGGCGGGAGCGCATGGAGCGGTGCCCGGACGGCCATCAGGATCCGTTCCCGAGCATCGTGTTCCCCTTATCAACCAGCTCACGGAACTCGGCTTCCGTCAGGCCGATGGATGTCACGCGCCCTGCCTGGCGCTGGTCATGCCATCTAATGGTATACCCGGGCTTTCCGTCCGGCATCAGCGCACCGAAGATCACCTCGACCCGGTCGTACACCCGGTTCTTACGCCACATCCCGTACGCCGTCTCCTGGACGACCATCGCTGCAATGTCCGGGTAGCGGGCGATATTCGGGTGCATGACCTCCATGCTCTTCCGAACATCGTCCAGATACTGCTCCAGGGAGTCACTCACATCCGCTCCCCCGTCCCGCTCTCCGCCGGGTGCCCCGGCTCCGGGAAGGAAGCCAGCGATTCGTCGAGGATGGCCTTATTCCAGCTCTGCCGGAAGTCGGCCACCTCCTGGTCCGTCATCGGTCTGGTCGTCGGAACAATGCCTTGCGGCCGATACACCCGGATCTCCGTTACCTCTGGAAAGGCGACGAACTTAACGTCGGGTAGCAGAACCTCGAGCTGACGGAGCATCTCATCGTTCTCTTGCTCGGTAATCTGTCGGTTGAAGCCGATGATTACGGTATCCCCGGGCCGGACGACGCCGGTCTTTATCTCCAGCGCAGCTGCCGCGCCAAGCTGCTGGGCCAGCTCTTCGATGTCTTTCGCCACTAGACGCTCCTGTACAGTGCTCGGATGCCGAAGTCGCGCTCGGCGACCACGTAGCGCATGGCGTCACAGCCATGGTCGTCCTGCTTGTTCGGCTCGTCCTGCTCTTTGGTTTCGCCGGCCTTCTGCTTCCGTGCCCAGACGTAGCCGGGAAGCTCATCAGCAAGGCAGGTCGGCTTACTTGACTCTTCCAGCTCCGGGTCCTTCTCGACGAGCGTATCGCGGAGGAGGTAGAGCCGCCGCCGACCGTCCCCCGCGTCCCGGAGCCGGACCTGAACGGCCTGAATCCCCTCGGTCACGGCCTTGTGAGCCGGCGACGTACTAAGGCCGGTCTCTCTCTCGAGAACCACACGTCCTTCGGCGTCATGGTCGCATGTGATCACGGTCGGTTTCGGCTCGAGCCAGCGGCCGTTTGGAGCAACACTGAGCATGATCTGTCGGGCATGCTGGTCCACCGTCCGCCGCGTGTGGTAGATCTCCCGATAGAGGTACAGCCGTCCATCGGGATCCTCAGCCCACCACTGGCAGGTGAAGGGGTTAGTGAATCCGAAGTCAACGGCCCAGTATCGTCGCCAGGAGATCGGGATCCCTGCGTGGTCGAGCGCCTCGCCCTTTCGCCAATCCTCCGGGATCCCGGAGAGCATGTGGGCGTCCGAGAAGTCCTCGTAGATGACACCCTCGGCAGCCACCCAGTTGCCGAGCCGCAGCCGCTGGTACCGAACCCCGGTCAGGCGGTCGAGCTTCGAGAGGTAGGCACGGCCTCGTTCCGTCATCGTCCCGTCCTGGAAAAGGATCGGATTGTCCTCGTGCGTGCTCTTGAACATCGTCGTCTGGCCGGTCCCACAGCGGTTATTCAGCCAGTGGGTCGGATGCGAAGGGTTACAGTCACCGAGGAGCTGCTGGAAGGATACCTGCCAGTTTCGAAGCCGGGTCGTGATACTCTCCCAGTCGTTCTCCGTCAGATCGGTCGCTTCCTGCACGTATACCAGGTCGTACTCCGAGGACATGATCTTCTCGATCTTGTCCAGGCCGCCGATAACAACCGTCGAGCCATTCCGATAGCGGTAGCTCGCGGGCTCTTGTGCAGAGCCACCATAGTAGTTGACATCGCCGGAATTCAGGGCTTCCGCTACAACGAACTTGCGCCACGTAACGAGTGCAGTGCTCGAGAGGGAGGTCGCCGTCTTCCGACAGATTAGCCCGCGCATCCCGGGATTCATCAGGCACATCAGGTGAAGCTTCTCCAGGCATGCGCGGCTCTTTCCGGTTCCGGCCGGGCCAGCGATCAGGACTTCCGGGTCCCGACAGTACATGATATCCCTACAGGCCCCCTTCGGGGCGAAGCGGTGCTCGATCGTCGGCATCGGTCACCTCCCGCTCGCCATTGAGCCGGGCGACATTCACGCGGGTAACGCCGTTCCGAACCTCGCGATCCCGGATACAGATCGTCTCTATGGAACAGATCCGCTCCTTGGCCGCACCCTCGTAGAAGCAGCGCTGGTTTATGCTGCAGCCGGAGAAGCCGCTCTCGCTGCTCGGGATGGTCTTCGGAACTGTCACGCCATGACCTCCGAGTGCCGGGACATCACGGCCGCCACGTAGGCATCGGTGTCCGCCGCAAGCCGCCGGAGAATCCGCTGGCGTGTCGGAGCGAGGATGCCTTCGGAGTGCATCGCCTTGTCGATCGCATCGGCCAGCGGGCCGGTAATCGGCTCGTCCGCGATGACCACCGAGGAATCGTTCGCCTGCTGCTCGCGCCGGGCCAGGTACGTCGGGCCACAGCGCGGACAGTGCGCCTTGAGCCGGTCATCGTCCCGGGACTTCAGGGACCACTCCGACCAGTGTCTCTGGCACAGATGGATTTCGGTTCCCTCGACCTTGCACGCAGTGTTCACCGTCGCCTTCTCGCGGCAGTGGCCCTCGCGGGCGAACCAGCACATGACCGACTGCTCTTCTGGATTCATAGCTCATAGCCTCCTGTGAGCCGTTCCCAGATCGCGAATGCCTCGCGCTGGGGCCTTGCGATTGCAACGGGGTCCCAGAAGTATGCAGGGTACACTTCCTCGGGGGTCCCAGGCTCCAGGGGCGGATTCTCCCGTCGGTACAGGCCGTTA
>DATGFI010000242.1:0-5246 GCA_035309205.1 Planctomycetota bacterium
GTCCAAGGCGAAAGCTACTCGGCCGATTTAGCGCGAATCCGCGACACCGGGGATGTCGACGAGCAGGACCGGGCGCGAGCCGATGCGCTTTGCGACTACCTGATCGAGATTCACCGCGTCCGGGGGAAGGAGCCCGGACTCTACGTGCGGAGGATCCGCGAGCTCGTCGGCCATAGCGAGTGCATCATGGGAATCCTGGACTCCTATCCGGCGGGCACGGGACTCCTGTCGGCGGAGTTCCTCAGGGACATCGAGCGCCGTGCGGTCGACTGGCGCTGGAAGCTGAAATCTCTAACCCATCGACTCCGCCAGGTGCACGGGGACTTCCACCCCTGGAACATCCTCTTCCGGAAAGGCACGGACTTTACGGTGCTCGATCGGTCGCGCGGAGAGTGGGGCGACGCCGCGGACGACGTGACGAGCATCACGCTCAACTACGCGTTCTTCTCCCTCCAGCGATCCGGACGGCTGGAAGGCTCGTTGCAGCATTTGTTCGAACGATTCTGGGAGCGATATCTCGCCGGATCGGGAGACCAGCAGATCCTCGACGTCGCGGCGCCCTTCCTGACATTCCGGTGCCTGGTGATGGCGAACCCGCTTTGGTATCCGAACCTGAGCGACGATGTCCGCCGGAAGCTCCTCAGGCTGGCCCGACGGGTGCTGGACCAGCCCCGCCTTGAACCGTCCCAGATGAACTCCTACTTCGAGGTCTGACATGACCGCACCGTTCGCCCTCTGGATGACCGGACTGCCCTCCTCGGGCAAGAGTTCGATCACGGCGGCGCTCCTCAAGCTTCTCCACAAGAGAAGCGTCGATCCGGTGGTGCTGGAATCCGATGTCTTTCGCAAGTACTTCACCCCCCATGCGACTTACTCGGAGGACGAGCGGGTCCTCTTTTATCAGGGGATCGTCCTGGTCGCTGAAGGATATGTGGAACATGGCGTGCCCGTGATCATCGACGCCACCGGGAATCGTCGAGAGTACCGGGATCTGGCGCGGAAGCGTCTGCCGGTCTTCGCAGAGGTCTTCGTTGATTGCCCCCTGGAAGTATGCAAGGGACGTGACCCGAAGGGCATCTACCGCAAAGCCCAGGAGGGATCCTCGTCGACCGTACCCGGCCTGCAGTCGGAGTACGAACCTCCCCTTCAGGCGGACATCCATGTCCGATCCGACCGGGAAGACCCCGAATCCGCTGCGAAGAGGATCCTGGACTTCATGATCGCGAGCGAATGGATCCCCTCTCGAAAGTTATATCGAGTCTAACGCGACGCGTCGGCAGGTCTTGTCGTCGCTCGTCCCCTTCAGGCCGACTAGCCGCCCCTTCTGGCCCGAAAATCCACCCGCTGCGGGGAATCCCTCGGGTTCGGGTCCAGCTCCGGAATAATCAGGGCGTTTGAAAAGCCGTCCGGAAGCGCCTGGAAGTTTATGGGGCATTTACACATCGGGCAAATCTTGGTCGCTCATGGACTTGCACGGCCCTCCTGGAAAATCTGGCGACCCATGGGCCACGATCGGCCCTTGCTGGCCACAGGATTGCGAGCTCCCAGTCCATCGGACAGCGAAGTCCCCGCGGAGGGGCTCGGCGATGGACGACTCTAAGGAGGAATGACATGCTCGCCTGGAAGAAGAGACCTCCCCGTTCCGACCCCTCGTCCAAGCCGCGCGAGCACTCCACATCGGGCGGTTGGGATCTCATCTATCTATCCCGCATGATCCAGGAACTGACCGCGTTGCGCGAACATCTCCTCGCAACCGAAACTCAGTTAGAATCAGAGCTCGATCGGATACCGGAGGAGCACGGCGCCAGCGCCCGGAATCTCCTGCACTATCTCGCGGTCCGAGCTCATGACATCAGGAGCCTCCAAGAATCGCTCGCGTCGATGGGACTCTCGTCGCTAGGCCGCGCCGAGGGGCACATTCTGCATAACGTGCAACTCCTGCTCAAGCACCTGCACCACCTCCTTCGCCATTCGTGGCAGGTGCCCGTCGCGGGCGAAAAGGCCGTCACACGTCACGAAAGTCGACGGCTTCTCGAGGGACGGTCGGCCATTCTCCTGGGGGACAAACCGGCTTCTCGCTCCACCCGCATCATGGTGACCATGTCCACCGAATCGGCCAAACAGTATGAGCTCATCCGGGACCTCCTGGCCGCCGGCATGAACTCCATGCGGATCAACTGCGCCCATGACGGGGCAGAAACCTGGGAGGCCATGCTGACCCATCTGCGGCGCGCGGAGAAGGAGACGGGAAAGCGCTGTTCCATTCTGATGGATCTGGGCGGACCCAAGATCCGCACCGGGGGGCTCGCGGCCGGCCCGAAAGTTCTCAAGTGGAAACCGGTTCGGGATCCGTATGGCCGACCGAAGAATCCCGCCCGGATCTGGTTGACCCCTTCCGAGGATCCTCAAGCACCTCCGGAAGCCGCGGCCGCGTGCCTCCCGGTTTCGAGCGCCTGGCTCGCCCGCCTTGAACGAGGAGATCGGATCCGTTTCAGCGACGCGCGCAATTCCAAAAGAGAAATCGAGATTACCGGAACTCTGGGAGCAAGCCGATGGGCGCTGTCGAACGACACCACGTACGTGGAACCGGCGACACCACTGTTTCGGACCGACTCCGCAGGCCGAGAGAGCGCTCCCGGGCTCATCGGCGATCTGCCTTGTCTTGAGCAGTCCCTGGTCCTGAAAAAGGGGGATCGACTCCTGCTGACGCGGGCTCCGGAAGAGGGGCGGTCTGCCGTCACGGATGATCGCGGGACCGTCGTCCATCCCGCCCGGATCTCGTGCACCCTCCCCGATGCGCTCGGGGACGTAAACCCGGGAGAGCCGGTCCGGTTCGACGATGGGAAGATCGACGGGCGGGTCCTGGAAGCTCTCCCGGAAGGGCTGCTCCTCGAAATCACCCGGGCCCATCGGGATGGATCAAAACTTGGATCAGACAAGGGAATCAACTTCCCCAATAGCGCGCTCTCCATCCCGAGCCTGACCGGAAAAGACATCGAGGACTTGGCCTTCATCGCGCGGCACGCAGACATGATCGGCTACTCCTTCGTGCGCAGCCCCGAGGACGTTCATGAACTGCGCCGGAGAATGAATGAGCTCGGCGGAGAACGGCTGGGAATCATCCTCAAGATCGAAACCCAGGCGGCCTTTGAGCATCTGCCCGGCCTCCTTCTGGCCGCACTCGAGGCCCCCTCTGCCGGCATCATGATCGCTCGGGGCGATCTGGCGATCGAATGCGGTTATGAACGGCTTGCGGAGCTTCAGGAGGAGATCCTCTGGCTTTGCGAGGCGGCACACCTGCCGGTCATCTGGGCCACCCAAGTCCTGGAACACCTGGCAAAGGACGGGCAACCCTCCCGGGCGGAAGTGACGGACGCGGCCATGGGAGGGCGTGCCGAGTGCGTCATGCTCAATAAGGGGCCCCACATTCTGGAAGCGGTGCGTACTCTTGACGACATCATTTGTCGCATGGAAAAGCATCAGAGCAAGAAAACCTCCACGCTTCGCCCTCTCCGTGTCGCCGCCAATGCGCTCGCCAGAAACGGAGGACAGGGGTGACTTCACGCCACTGGAGCAGCCCCCTGCAAAGGGGGCACCTTGACTGCCCAGCCAGGTCAGATCTCGGAGGAAGGATCGCCACATGTCGAAGTGAGAACGGACGCGTCGACACTTCGGGAACGGAACAGAGTCGGATTGACTGGCGAGGGAGGATGCTCCGAAATCGGGGTCAGGATGCGTGCTGGATCACGTTGATCGGATCCCGGAGATCCCAGGGGTCGTAGGCCTCGTTGGCGAAACAAAGGCTGCTTTCTCCACACCGGAGGGAGCGGAAAACCTTCCGGTCGATGATCTTCTCGACCGCATGCCGGAGGGCGACCGCAAGCCCCGGCAGAGGCTGCCGGGGAAGATTCTCGACGACCGCCTTGACGCCACGCTGTACCAGCTCTCGGACGACCTGATCGGGAGGCGAATCAGGCCCGAGGAGGTAGACGTGCACATGCTCCCCCGCGTAATGCTCGTGCGGGGGAAGCAGGCTTGTCTCGTTCTGCGGAATGCCCACTTCGCAGATGCGCGCGGCATTGCAGAAGCGGTAGGCCTTGACATGCTCCCGGAGCACGTCGCGAACCCCGCGGTAGAGATCCCGGTACAGGGCATTGTCCAGACTGGTACGGACGACGCCGTCCGTCGCATGCCAGCAAGCCTGAGCGATCTCTCGAGTGAATCCCGGAAGGTTCTGATCCAGGAGTCTGATCTGATATCTCATGAAGAAAATCCCGCAAAAGCCGTGCCCACCCTTTGGCGCCATGAATTGCTGATCGAGCGCGGGAAACTGCCCGCCGGAGCGGGGAAATTGCGCTCCCACGTCCTCTGGGGGGGGCGTTCCCTTCGCTCATCCGCCCCGACCTCCCTCGGACTCCTCGCCACCCGGGTGCCTTCCTAGCGGCTTGGCCTCTCCCGGGAGAGCTGCCGCCCTCGACGCGCCCCCATGCCATTTTGTGATGAAAGGGAGCTCATTCCAATCCTGGAACGGAGGAGGCCCGGAAGGCTTCTGGGCTGCTCTGGGTTACCGGCCTCCGGCGCCCGAGGGGGTGTTTTCCCCCGATTCGTGTGGAAACTTCCGCGCCCACACCTCCAAAGATGACGAGTTCAATAGATTTTATGAGTGGCACAACCCTTGCGTTATGGGGCCCAGCTGAGGATGAAAATATGAACCATGCCGCCAGAACCCCAGGGGAAGCCGCGCTTCAGGAGCCTCCCGCCCATCGCGCTTTCGCCTTTCCGGGAGAAGAAGGGAGGGATGACGAGCGCACCCTTCGACTTGCCAGGTTTACCATCGATCAGGCGGCCGATGCCATCTTCTGGTCCGTCGAAAACGGGCAACTCGAATACGTCAATCAGGCGGCGTGTCGGCTCCTGGGATATACCCCCTCCGAACTTCTTAAATTGAAAGTCTGGGACGTTTATGGCGGTCTGACCGCCGAGACGTGGCAACTCCGGGTAGCGCAGGTCAAGGAGAACGTCGTCCGCGAAGAATACGCCTCCTGCCGGCACCGCGACGGGCGTCTCATTCCGGTCGAGGTCACGGGCAATTACCTTGATGCGGAAGGAAAGAAGTTCTTCTGCGCCTACGTACGAGACCTCACGTCTCGCAGACTCCTGGAGGATCAATTCCGGCAGGCACAGAAGCTGGAAGCTGTCGGCAGGCTGGCAGGCGGGATCGCCCACGACTTCAACAATCTCCTGAC
>DATGFI010000243.1:0-3364 GCA_035309205.1 Planctomycetota bacterium
CATGCACGAACCCAGCATCCGACTGCCTCTGGTGGTGCGGTACCCCGGCCTTACCCCTCCCGACCGACCCCGCGTCGTCGATGCGATGGTGCTCACCGAGGACTTTGCAGACAGCATCCTGGACGTCTGCGGCGTCGCCCCCCTGGCCCGGACCCATGGGCGAAGCTGGAAGGCGCTGGCCATGGGCCGGACCGATCCCGGATGGAGGACGAGCTTCCTCTACCACTACAACTACGAAAAGCAGTTCCCCTACACCCCCAACATCCGGGGTGTCCGGACCGAGCGATGGAAGTACGTCCGCTATCCCTCCGGAGACGGAGGTCCGGATCGCCACCCGGCCGAGCTCTTCGACATCGCCCGCGACCCGCAGGAGGGAGAGAACCGCATCGCCGACCCCTCCTGCGCCCCTGTCCTCAAGGATCTTCAGGCGGAGCTGGAGCGCCTCATGGCGGCGACAGGTGCCCTGCCGGATCGGATGCCCCGCGACGAAGGAGTGAAAAAGGAGCTGCCCGATGCGAAATTCCGCTGAGCACGCCCTCACGGGAGCCGTGAAGGCCGATTTCGGGATTCGTCGTTAGGCGAAAATCTCCGTCGCAACGTTCCCCGCCACGTCCGTCAGACGGAAATCCCGGCCGGCGTAGCGGTACGTGAGCTTCTCGTGGTTGAGGCCCAGGAGGGCCAGGAGCGTCGCGTGGAGATCGGTCACGTGCATGCCGCCCCGGACCGTTTGGAGGCCGTATTCATCGGTCTCGCCGAACGTGAAGCCTTTCTTGACACCGGCCCCGGCCAACCACATGGGATAGGCGGTGATGTTGTGGTCCCGGCCATCCGCTCCCTGAGCCGTGGGCAGGCGGCCGAACTCGCTCCCGAAGAGGACCAGCGTCTCGTCGAGGAGGCCCCGGCGTCCGAGGTCGTCCAGAAGCGCGGCGGTCGGCTGATCGGTGGCGGCGCATCCCTTGATCATCCCTTGGTGAAGGCCGCTGTGGTGGTCCCACCCCGGATGGCAAATTTCCACAAACCGCACGCCCGCTTCGCTGAGCCGGCGGGCCATCAGACACTGACGAGCGAAACTTCCTTCCGGACCCGGGCGGACCCCATAGGCGTCGAGGACGTTCTTCGGCTCCTTGGAGATATCCAGCAGCTCCGGCACCTTGGTCTGCATCTTGAACGCCAGCTCGAAGGATTCGATCACGCCCTCGATCTGCCCCTTCGCCCCGGACGCGGCGGCCAGGTCACGGTTCATCTCCTGAATCAGGTCGAGCTGCTTGCGCTGCAAGGAAAGCGGAGTCTGGGCTTTCAGATCCGGCACATACCCCGTGTCGTTGATCCGCGTGCCCTGGAAATGGGCCGGAAGAAAGGCGCATCCGTAGTTGGTCGCGCCCCCGACGTCGGGGGGAGGATTGATCGTGATATAGCCGGGGAGGTCCTGATTTTCCGTGCCCAGCCCGTACAGCATCCAGGCTCCCATCGACGGGCGGGTGAGCGACGCGAGCGCCGTTCCCGTGTGAAGCTGGATCACGGCCTGGGGGTGAGCCGGGGTATCAGTCCGGAGTCCGCGTACAAAACAGAACTTGTCGACGTGGCGGGCCAGGTTCGGATAGAGCTCCGAGACCCAGGTGCCGCTTTCGCCGTATCTGCTGAACTTGAATTTCGATGCCGTCAGCGTGCCGCCGCCGGGTCCTTCCTTACCGTCGTCTTTCTGGAGCCGAGGCTTGTACTCCCACGTGTCGAGCTGAGACATGGAGCCCGACATGAAGAGGAAGATGATCCGCTTCGCCTTGGGCACATAGTGCGGGAGCTTCGCCGACATCGGCCGCGGTTCTTCCCCCGCCGAGGCCGCACGATGGCCAAGAATGCCGGCCAGCGCCAGGTATCCGAAGCCCGTGCCTGCGGATTTCAGAAGTTGGCGCCGGGAGGGTCGGGCGAGAGGGATCATCGGAGCATCTCCCGATCAGGGTTATCGAACGTACCGGAACTCGGCGGACCCCAGGAGCGCCTGACAGAAGCTGGCCCAGGCCTGGGTCGTTGGATCGGGAGCGGGGGCTTTTCCGGGTGTGCCGGTTTCTCCTCTCCCACCCACGGATCCACGGACAGCTTCCTCATACTGGGAAAGGTAGGCCGCCGCCCGGTGGACCTCATTCGCGGTCGCCTCTCGGTCCAGCGTCAGCCGATAGGCCGACTGGATCCGGTGAATACGATCCGGGTCCTCCGCCTGGAGGAGCCGGTCGGCCAGTCCCTGGGCCTCCCGGCGCACGAAGGGATCGTTCAGCAGGTAAAGGGCTTGAGGAGCAACGGTGGTGGTGTCTCGACTGCCGGTCACCATCCCCTGCCCTGCGAAGTCAAACACCTCGAGTGTCTGGGGCACCAGGCAACGCAGCAGCGGCAAGTAGACGCTGCGATGACGGCTGGCCAGGGCCTCCTTCTCGATGCGGGTTGCCTCGGGACCGTCGTTCCGCATCTCCATGACCTTCAAATCCTTGGCGGGCGACGCTGCCGGGCGGCTCCGGACCAGGTGGCCCGCAGCGGCGAGCATCGCGTCCCGGATTTCTTCCGCGTCGAGCCGCCTGGGGCTGTGCCGCCAGATCAGGCGGTTGCCCGGGTCGATCGCCCCGGCCTCTCCTGAATCCCCGCAGGAGGAGAGCTGATAGGCCCGGCTCAGCACGATGGTGCGGACCAGCTTCTTTACCGACCAGCCATCATGGACGAAGCCCTGCGAGAGGTAGTCGAGCAGCTCCGGATGCGAGGGAACGTCCCCCGTCACCCCGAAATTGTCCACGGTGCTCACCAAACCCCGGCCGAACAGGTGGTGCCAGACCCGATTGACCATAACCCGAGGGGTCAAAGGATTCCGGGGACTGCTCAGCCACGACGCAAGTTCCAGCCGGCCGCTCTGCTTCGGATTGACCTTCGGGGTGTCCGGGACCCGGACCGACGAAAGGAATCCGCGGGGGACGACGGGACCCAGCTTCTCGGCCTCGCCCCGGATTCGCACTTCCGTATCGCCGACGTTCACCGCCTCGCGGACTCCCAAAGCGGCGCGGCCATGCGCGGCGGGATCGGTCAGCTCCAGCAGTTGCTTCTGGAACTTGGCGACCTTCTGTCGGGCGAGGGCGATCTTGGTTTGACCCCCTTCCCCCTTCGCCATGCCTTCGGGCTTGCCTCGAAGGGACTCGACCTCGGCCTGGGCCTCCGCGAGCTGCCCCTTCGCACGATCGATCTTCTCGAGCTCCGTGGGCTCCGCGGGCCGTTCTTCGCCGACGATCAGCAGCCTTGTGGCGTCGTAGTAATCGAGGCCGCTGCCGCCCATCTTGTTGCGTACTCCGGCGCAGAGTTCCGTGCTGTGAAAGATGCCCGCCAAGGCGTA
>DATGFI010000244.1:0-5513 GCA_035309205.1 Planctomycetota bacterium
GCTTCGGCGACTTTCCCGTTCTTGTCGTCGAAGTAGCGGTAGGCGATTCCGAGGGCGGATTTATCACGGAGATCTCGCAGCGCCAATAGGATCGCGACCTCGACGTCCGGCTCCTTGGCGTTGGATCCGAGGCTCGCGGCCAGAACGATTACAGCCTTGGGCTTCTTGTCCTGATAAGCTCCCAAAACCTTGGCCGCCGCGATCCGCACGACCTTGTCCTCCGTCTCCAGGATATTCGCGAGAACCTTGAGGACTTTTTCGTGCTCCGTCTGGCCCAGTTCCCGGACGGCCGCCACCCGGACGGAGACTTCAGGAGACCTTGCCGCCGATTTGAACTTCACGATGGCGTCCTCGGCCTCTTTATCATCAGGCGCGAGCAGGGCTAAAGCGATGGCGGCGGCCCATATCATGGCGTTCCCCTTTCCTCATATACTCTTGGCACAGAAGTGTTCCCCAGGATCTCGCGCTCTAAAGAGCCCTCAGCTGTTTTCGGAACATCGCCGCAGCCCTCAGTCCGGGAAGACCGCGATGTCCTCCTGCGCCGCCGTAGCCGCCGAAGCCGGAAGTGCCGCCCACCCCTCTTGCGCCGCGGATGACACCGCCGCCCGGAGCGGGCCGAATGAAGCGGTTTCCGGAATAGCCGCCGCAGGTGCCAATCCCGAGCCCAAACGAGGAGGAGTAGTAGTCCCCGAAACCGATAATGCCGGGGTAGGAGAAACCGTCATCGACCTCGGCGGGGCCGGTGGAAGGGATTGGGGTGTAGGCCGGGCCGGAAGGCGCAAGGTGGGATTCCGAAGGAAGCCCCGGCGGGGCGAAGACGGGCGACGGACTTGCGGCCGGACTCGAGGCCGCCAGGACAGCCGCGAGCAGGGCGTCATTCGCCCCCGTCTGATTGAGCTCCACCACGTCATCCGACGCAAGCGAGACCACGGGGCCGCTCGATCGCACGAACTCGAGATTGACGTCGTCCGAGATCCTCGCGGCGTGGAGCCTCCGGAGCTCCTCCTTGCTCACGTCGGCGCTTCCGGCCTGGGGCGCGCCGATCGGGAGGGCCATTGCCAGCGTCGTGATCTTCATCGCCGAGTCCTCTGATCCCGCTTCCTGACTGCCCTTCACCCGTACTGTCGCAGAATGGCGCCTGCTCTTTCGAACTATCGCAACAGCCATTCCTACTAGAATGCGCGCGCGCCCTCTTCAGAATGGTCGAGGCCAGAACTCACCTCATGTCTCGCATCCTTACTATTGCATCGATCCAATTTCCCTTCTGACTCTCGGCGCACTAAAGAGTGCTCTCCGGTTTCGACAGGTGCATAACCCACATTATGTGATGGCGAGTTCATCCGGCCGATCGAGTTCACGGGAGTCCGTGCCAGGGACTCGCCCGTGACCTCCTTCGCCTCCTCGCCTTCTGCGATTCGAGATCAGCCTGGTTTGGTCAACGACCTAGCCCCCAGCAAGATCCCCACGGTGAGCGCGTCCATAGCCATCCCGTAGACCGCTCTTCGGTCTCCTGACCATCGGTCGCTGGGAGTTCAAAGAACCTGCGAACCACAATCTGGGATTGATTCTAGCGGCAGCCTAGGAAAGCCCTGGCCAGGACAAGCTCATGAGCTGGAATTCCGTAAAGGAGCCCTATTCTATCGCGACCGTAAGATTGACTGGGCTGTCGTCCATGGCCCCGGAAATTGTGTCGGGCGTACCGTCTGGACTCGGAAGACCTGCGCAAGAACATGAGAATGCGTTGAGATACGCCGGGAATCAACATAGCTCCGAACCCCTTCTTCAAGATGGGAGCGTGATGATGCTCGTCGTGGAAAAGGGCCATGGGGAATCCACTCCGGTCGATTCTTCAGATCGCAAGATGGACGCCTATGAGGAAGTCAACTGGCAATACGACCGCGCTGCGGACTTGCTGGGGATCCCGGAACAGCACAAAGCGATCCTGCGAAGCTGTTACCGGGAGCTCAAGGTCCAGATCACTCTTCACCGGGACAACGGGAGCCTTCAAGAGCTGTACGGTTTTCGAGTCCAGCACAATGGAGCCCGCGGCCCGTACAAAGGGGGAGTCCGATTCCACCCCAGTGTCGACATGGACGAGGTTCGTGCGCTCGCGTCGCTTATGACCTGGAAAACCGCGGTAGTGGATATCCCCTATGGCGGTGCCCACTCCGGCGGGAATTCTCAGCTCGGCATTTCCCTAATTTCATGAGGTGGAGAACTACGATGGGAATGAGGGTCCTTCGCGTCTGCCAAATCGGAATGCTGCTCCTCTCGTGCACGGCCCAGGCGGAGATCCAAGAAGAACCGGAAGGAGAAGCCGGCGTCCAGTGGCCCAAGGAAATCCAAACGGCAGATACAAAAATCGTCGTCTATCAGCCTCAAGTAGAAAGCTTGAAAGGCGATCGGATGATCGCCCGGATGGCGGTGTCCATACAGGCGGGCGCAGCGCCCCAACCGATGTTCGGAGCGGTATGGGTCGACTCTCGCGTCCTCACGGATCGGGACCGTCGAACGGTGACTCCGATCGAGGTCAAGGTGACGGAGGCTCGATTCCCTCATGCGGATCCTCTGGAACTCAAAAGGCTGCGGCAAACCGTGGCCGAGGAGATCCCCAGGTGGAGAATGACCTTTTCGCTAGATCATCTCCTGGCGGATCTGGCGCTGGTGGATCGTGAAAAGGCGGCGGCCGAGGGACTCAAGAACGAAGCTCCACAGATCGTGTATCGAGCCCATGCGGCGGTGCTCCTCCAAATCGACGGGGACCCCTCCTGGCGGGATCTCCCCGGGACGGGGTACAGCCGTATCGCCAACAGTGCGTTCTTTGTGCTGAAGGATTCGGCTTCGGGGATTTGCGATCTCCACATTCCGCCGTTCTGGTGGACGGCCTCTTCCCCGCTGGGACCCTGGCAGCCCGCGGATCGGGTCCCGGAGGGCGCCCTTGCGGCGTGGAATAACGAGCCCAAGCCCGACCTTCCACCCGCCGAACCAGATCAGCCTGCGCCCGACAGACCAGAGGTCATCGTAGCGACGCAAACGACAGAGCTCATCTGGACCCAAGGACCTTCCCAGTTCGCGCCCATCCAGGGGACAGACCTCCTCTACGTAAAGAATACGGAAAGCGATTTCTTCCTAGAGATCCAGTCGCAGACCTATTACCTCCTCCTTTCAGGGCGATGGTATCGGGGTCCGGGAGGGAAGGGACCTTGGACGTACGTTCCACCAGAACAACTCCCTCTCGATTTCGCCCGGATCCCTCTAGGTAGCGAAAAGCAGCACGTGCTCTCGAGCGTAGCCGGGACCCGGCAAGCCCGGGATGCGGTGCTCGACGCTCAAATTCCCCAAACGGCGGCGGTCAAGCGCGGACCAGCTCCCGATTTGAACGTGTCCTATGATGGATCGCCCCAATTCGCGGAAATTGAAGCCTCGCCGGTCCAGTATGCCACAAATACCCCTTACTCGGTCTTCAGCACCGACGGCCGCTATTACTGCTGCCAAGAGGGCATCTGGTACGACTCGGGTTTTGCCCAAGGACCGTGGGATGTCTGCGCTGAAGTTCCTTCAGAAATCTACCTGATCCCGCCCAGTTGTCCGCATTACTACTGCACCTATTGCCATGTCTACGGGGCGACTCCCGACGTCGTTTATGCGGGATACTATCCGGGCTATCGCGGGTGTTTCGTGTCGGGCCCCACGGTGGTTTACGGTACCGGATGGCACTATCCCTGCTGGGCCGGGTCGGAATGGTATCCACGACCTGTGACTTGGGGGGTGGGGGCTCAATATGACGCCTACTCGGGCAACTGGACCTGCAGCCTAGGACTGGGCGGCCCGGTCTCCTGGATGGGCCTGCACCATTCATCGGAATGGGGCGGGCATGCCGTTTCTGCCGGCATCGGGGGTTGGTGGGGAGGCGTCGGGTACCGCCACTCTCAGATCGACGTCCATCACAATCTGCAGTTTCGCGACCACGTCGCCGGAAACACGGTTCATAACGTATACGCACGCCACTCTGAACGACTTGCACCCATTCACACTCGATTGCCGGAGCGAGTGCGCCCGCTGCCTCCCGAAAGGCGAAGGCCCAACAACGTCTATTCTGATCGGCAGGGCAATGCCTATCGCAGGCCCCCGGAGGGAGGATGGGAGCGCCGGACACGCGCGGGATGGGAGCGAGACGCACCTCAGGCTTCCCAGGTCATGCCCCGTCTTCAGCCGCACCACGTGGAGCTGGAGCGTCGAAACCAGACCCGGACATGGGGACAGGAACGAACGCGAGCTTTCTACCAGAACTCGGGCTCCCGTCCTACCCGGGGCGTGTCTCGTAGAAGGCGCTGAAGGACCATGCGGAATCCCAGGATGCTCTCCGCCCTGACATGCCGAGTCCCGTTTCGCCAACGGCCGCTTTATGTATGGAGGAAGACGTGGTGAATGTCTCAATTAGAAATGCTCATAAGACTTGAGACAACATCCGCAAGGCCAATCCCGTGAGTAGCCCAGTAAGGAATACTCATCGATGGGCGCTAGCCGCGGGTTCCGCTGCGGTCGCAGTCCTGCTCTTGGCGAGCCTTGCGCATAGAGCGGCATTTACGGAGTCGTCAGAAAAGTCGAGGCCGGGCCGCGACTTGAACAGTGATGCCCAATACCTCCTACCTATGGGGAAATCCGCCGGGGCCAGGGCACTTATCGCTCGGCTCAGACTTCTCCCCGATATGTACGCTCCTGAATCCGGCGAGATTCTGAATGACCTTTCGAGCCGTCCCGACGCAGTTGGCGAGATCCTAACCGCATGGTTCGAAGCCGCACATTCCGGGGAGCTTTCGGGCGGTAGGATCCCCCCCGAGACGTGGCCCACCGACGCGGTCGTGCGGTGGCCCGGTTGGGCGTACGCTCTTCGCACGACCCTGATTGCCGCTGATCGGGATCAATCAATTCCGGCACTTGAGAACTACTTGTTCGGCATCTCCCAGTTCGGCAGCCGGGATCTGAAATCGGACGGGCTGATCACCTATCTCCTGATGGAGTGCCTTCACGACCTCCGATACGATCCGGAACCGCTTATCGCAAGACTACTTCGAGACCCGGGGAGTCGACCTTTTCAATTGGCCATGACCCTGGTATTCAGTTTCGGACGGAAGGACCTTTGGCCGCAGCTAGCCGACAGACTCCTGACGTGCTGCGGGGAAGCTCCCGCGCAGGACCTGTTCTGCTGTCTCTCGTCCCGATTTACCGGAATCATATCGTCGGACTATTTCCTGAAAGTTTACGGCCGCGCGAGCAGCCAGGCCGGGAAAGAGCATCTCCTGACCATTATCAACCAGGCCCTTTCGCCCGAGGAGGCGCGAGAAGTCATCTTCGACCTGGCTCGTCAGTCTCTCGGCCTCGCCGAAACTCAACTTCTGAGCGACCGGCTGGAAGAGCTCTTGAAGCACGGATCTGCCTTGTTCAAGCTCATTCTCATGGATGCGCTTGTCCACAATTCCTCTCCTGGCGTCCGAGCCGTTATCCTTCGAACG
>DATGFI010000245.1:0-2171 GCA_035309205.1 Planctomycetota bacterium
CGGCACCGCCAACGTCCTGGCCAAGGAACTGCGGCTCCCGCGGAACACCGAGGAACTCGCACGGATGCTCCGGGAGGGGAAGGAAGCGGTCTGGGACCTGGGCATCGAGCGCGGGAGCGGCCGTCGCTTCCTGCTGTTCGCGAGCGCAGGCTACGACGCCCACGTCGTCCACCTGTTCCACGCCGCGCGCACGGGCCCCATCCGGATGTGGCAGTACTTCTATTGGGGGCTCAAGAGCATCCTGACATATGACGTCCCCAACATCGCCGTGGAGCTCGACGGGCTGAAGATCGCCGAGGATGCCGCGTGGGTTCTGGTCTCCCAGGTCGCCAGCTACGGCGGGCCGCTGGTCTTCACGGCCGACGCCCGGCCAGGCCGCGGATCCTTCGAAGTGATGATCCAACGAGGCCGCGGACGCTGGAACGTCGTCAAGCTTTTCTGGTCGGCCATGCTCGTCTGGCTCTTTGGCGGCAAGTGCCGGAGGAAGGACGTCAGCTTCCATGCGGCCAAGCACATCCGCCTGACATCATCGGACGGACGGCCGGTACCCCTGCAGGTCGACGGCGACCCGGGGGGACAGCTCCCGGCCGAGCTGGAGATCGTCCCCGGGGCCATCCGGGTGGCAACGCCGTAGCTAGAGCCCGTAGAGCTCCATCTTCTTGCGCAAGGTCATGCGGTTGATGCCCAGCAACTCGGCCGCCTTCACCTGGTTGGAGCCGGTCTGCTCCAGCACGCGTCGGAGCAGGGCCCGTTCCCAGTGGACTTCGACCATGCGGTAGAGCTCGCCCGGAGTCCCCTGCGCGATCAGCTTCACCACCAGCTCGCGGACTCGGGCTTCGACGTCGGATTCTCCCATCGGCCGTGGCGACGTCACCGACTCCGGAAGATGCTCCGGCCTGATCGGGGTGCCGCGGGCCAGGACGACTCCGCGCTCGATGGCATTCCGGAGCTCGCGGACGTTGCCCGGCCAAGCATGGTTCTTGAGCAGCTCCAGGGCATCCGACGTTACTCCCGCGCCCCGCGCAAGGTCCAGGAAGTGAGCCACGAGCGGCGGGATGTCGTCGCGGCGATCCCTCAGCGGTGGCACGTCGATCCGTACCACGTTGAGCCGGAAATACAGATCCTCCCGGAAGCGCCCCTCGCGGACCCGTTCGTCGAGATTCTGGTTCGTCGCGGAGACGATGCGGACGTCGACGGAGACGGATTCCGTGCCGCCGACCCGTTCGAACTTCCGCTCCTCGAGAAAGCGCAGGAGCTTGACCTGCGCCGAAGGCGAAAGCTCGCCCACCTCGTCCAGGAAGATGGTTCCCCCTCCGGCGACCTCGAATTTTCCCGGCTTCTGCCGGATGGCCCCCGTGAAGGCCCCCTTCTCGTGGCCGAAGAGTTCGCTTTCCAGCAGGGTCTCGGGGATCGACGCGCAGTTGATCGCCTCGAAGGGCCCGGTCGATCGCCCGCTATTATAGTGCACCGCCCGGGCAAGGAGCTCTTTCCCGGTGCCGCTCTCGCCGATCAGGATCACGCTCGCGTCGCTGTTGGCGACCGCGGCGACCTTCTTGAAGACCTCCTGCATTTGGGCGGAACGTCCGACGATGCCGCCGAGACCGCCCGCCTTCCGAAGCGACTCCACCTCCCGGTTGACGCCAGCGCCCTTGAGCGAGTTCTGGATCAGCATCCGCGCCTGTTCCAGGTCCACGGGCTTCGAGAGGTGCTCGACGGCTCCCAGCTTCATGGCCCGGACCGCGGTGTCGAGCGACCCGTGGGCGGTCATCACGATGAACTTCGCGCGAGGGGCGACGCGACGGACCTCCTCGAGTGCGGCAAGGCCGTCCATGCCGGGCAGCTTGACGTCCATGAATACGAGCTCGGGCTGCTCCGTCCTCGCGGCCTCGATCCCCTTCTCCCCGCTCGCCGCCGACAGGTATTGGTGCCCCATCCCTTCCACAAGTTTGCGGAAGACCCAGATGATGGAGTCCTCGTCGTCGACAACCAGCACCTTAGCCATGGGGCAGCTCGATCCAGAACGTGGTTCCCACCGGCGCCGGGTCGTAGCCGATCGAGCCGCCGTGTTCCTCGACGATCCGCTTCGTGAGCGCCAGTCCCAGCCCCACCCCGTCCTGCTTGGTCGAGAAGAAGGGGTCGAACACCCTGGAACCGATCTCCGCCGGCACGCC
>DATGFI010000246.1:0-5213 GCA_035309205.1 Planctomycetota bacterium
GATCGGGCGTGATCATCAGCGGCGACGGCATCATCCTTACCAATGCCCACGTCGTGAAAGGCGCCAGCGAGATCATGGCCAAGCTCCCCGACGGGCGGACGTTCAAGGCGGTCAGGTTCTCCGCCGATGAGGACGTCGACCTGGCCGTGGTCCGGATCGAGGGCAAGGACCTGCCGATGGCCGCGATGGGCGACAGCGATTCGCTCGAAGTGGGGCAGTGGGTGGTGGCGATCGGGAACCCTTTCGGCCTCGAGCACACGGTCACGGCGGGGGTGATTTCGGCCATCCGGCGCAACAGCGGAGAGAACCAGGAGGACTTCATCCAGACCGATGCGGCGATCAATCCGGGCAATTCGGGAGGCCCCCTGGTGGACCTGCGGGGTCAGGTGATCGGGATCAACACGTCCATCTATTCCAAGAGCGGCGGCTACCAGGGAATCGGGTTTGCGCTGCCGATCAACAAGGCCAAGCAGATCGTGGAGCGCCTGCGCTTGAAGTGAGCTATTTGACCGCGAGCTTGCCCTCGACGCTGAACCTCAGCTTCACCTCCTGCTTGGCGCCGGTGTCGGCGAAGTTCCGGAAGTAGACTGTCACCTCGCCTTTGCCTTCGGAGGTCAGGATGCGGCCGGTGGCGACCTCGATGACGGTCTTCGTCTTCCCGGCGCACTTCGTCCAGCCCTCTTCGGCGCCCGGATCCTTGGCCGCATCTACCTTGCCGCTGAGCTCCCCGGAAAGCGTCGCGACCGTCCTTCCGTCCTTCTCCTCGATCTTCTCCACCGTCACCTTCTGGATGAAGTCGTAGCGGCCGGGCTTGTTCTTCTCGGTGCGCTGGCCCTTCCACTTCTTCTCGTAGATGTCGCCCTCGCGAACGGGCCCGTCCGGCATTCGGGTGATCCCCAGCATCAGGAGATCCATGGCCTCGCCATTCTGGTCCTGGTTGGGGTCGTCGCTGCGATACTCGCCCTCCGGGGAGAGCGTGAAATTCCGGCCCGCGGCCGCCAGCATCCACAACAGCTGGCGAAGCTTGTTCTTGTCGTCTTCCGGAGCCTGTCCCTTCTGGAAGTCGTACTCGTGATCGGCGTCGTCGTAGCGGGCGTCGACCCGCGCCTCGTCGTACTCGACCTTGCGGCGATTCCTGGAGACCACCTGGATCCCGCCCTCGGCGCGGATCTGGAGCTTCTCCATGCTCAGGAAGGGGTGCATCGAGCGGACGAAGTTCGCCAGCTGGTCGGTCCCTTCGATCCGGATACCGAGCTTCGTCTCCAAAAAGACCCGATCGCGCTCGCTCTTCTCGGCGGCATAGCGGAGTTTGACGCCATCCTGTGCGGGAAGCAGGGCCAGCAGCATCGCCAGACGCATCATGCGAGGAGCTCCTTAACCGGATCGCCGCCCTCGAGGATCTTCACCGGACGTCCGCTGGGCGTCATGTATTTCTTCGAGGCATCGATGCCGAGCTGCCCGTAGACCGTCGCGAACAGGTCCTGGACCGAAACGGGGCGATCCAGGGTTTCGGTGCCCTGGGCGTTCGTCTTGCCGAGCACCCGGCCGCCGGCGATGCCTCCACCCGCCAGGGCGGCCGTGAAGGCCCGGGTCCAGTGGTCGCGGCCGTTGCCCGCGTTGATCCGCGGGGTCCGGCCGAACTCCCCCATCCAGATCACGAGCGTCTCGTCCAGCATCTGGCGCTGGGCCAGGTCCGACAGCAGGCCCGACATGCCCGGGTCGAGCTGCTCCATCAGGCCCCTGGTCCGGTTGAAATTGTCCGAGTGCGTGTCCCAATCGGCAAGGGTGACCTCGACGAAGCAGACGCCGGACTCCACGAGGCGACGAGCCATGAGGCAGGCCCGGCCGAACGGCGACGAGCCGTAGAGCCGGCGCGTCTCCTCCTTCTCGGATGAGAGGTCGAAGGCCTTGAGGTTCGGCGAGCGCATGAGCGAGAAGGCCCGCTCGTATGCCTTGCGCTGGGACTCCAGGCGGCTCTCGGGGTGACGGGCGGCGAAGCCTTCGTTCTGCTCCCAAAGCAGCTTCTCGCGGTCGGCCAGCCGGAACGAGGTCACTCCGCTGGCCAGCTTGAGATCCTCGAGGGGATTCTCGATCTTCTCGATGAGCAGGGGAGACAGCTCGGGGGCCAGGTAGCCGGAGCCCGCGCCGGGTTCCTTGCCTAGCGTGATGCAGCCCGGCAGGCCCTCCGCCCGGGTCCCCAGCTCCTGCGAAAGAAGGCTGCCGAGATGGGGATGATCGACCGTCGGATCGGTCCGATACCCCGTGTGCAGGAGATAGCGGGCGGTGTCGTGGTTGGGGTCCTTGGAGAACAGCGTGCGGATGACCGAGTAGCGGTCCGACAGCTGCGCCACCCGCGGCAGGTGCTCGGAAACCAGGAGCCCCTTCGTCCGGGTCTCGATCGCCTTGTGGGGTCCGCCGGTTTCGCCACCCGGCTTGGGATCGAAGGTGTCGAGCTGGCTGGGTCCGCCCTGCATCCACAGCAGGATGACCGACTTCGCCCGGGGAGGCGAGGCGGCGGCCAGGGAGGGACGCAGGAACTTTCCCGAGAGCGCCGCGGCGGCGCTGGCGCCGAAGGCGATCTTGATGAAATCGCGCCGGCCGCTCGTGCAGTGTGCGCAGGTCGTCGTCATCATTGTCGTCCTAGTGATTGAAGATCAGCTCGCTCGAGTTGATGAGCACCCAGTAGATGTCCTCGTAGGCGCTCTTGGCGCCCTTCTTGCGTTCCAGGTAGGCGAGATACCGCGCCTTCTCGGCGTCATCGGGAGGCCGGGAAAGGATCGTGAGGAAGATCTCGTCCAGGCGTCCTGCGGGCGAAGCCTCCTTCTTCAGGATGTCCGCCAGGCGCCCCCATTCCGCCCTCACGAGACCCTGGAGATCGCTCGAATTCATGAGTTTGAGCGCCAGGCGCACGCTGCCGGTATAGCGCGTTTCCTCGGGGGCAATCCCCGTCGGCGCGAGCAGCCCCGAGGCGAACTGGTGGAGGTACATCTTGAAGACTTCGGGATTCCGGTAGGTCTCCGGCAGGTCCTTGTTCTCCAGGAATTTCTTGTAGAACTCGCGCAGGAAGACGTCGAGGTTGAGCGTGCCGGAGAGAAAGTTCAAGACCTGGACCGGACTGAAGGGCTTGAGGGCCATCGAGGCGAAGGCGTCCGCCGGAGCGTCCTTCATCGCGGCGCAGGACGCCTGGTACGCCTTTGAGGTCAGGAGGGTGCGCATGAGCGGGCGGAGCCGGGTGCCGTCCCGTTCGAACTGGGCCGAGAGGGCCAGGAGCAGGTCGGGATTCGCCGGCGGGGTCTTCTCGCTCCAGCGGTCGACAGGCTCGACGAAGCCGCGGCCCATGAAGTGCGCCCAGGTCCGGTTGACAATCGTGCGGGAGAACTGGGGGTGCTGGACGAAATAGGCGGCGAGCGCCTTGAGCGGGGGCTCCTCGGGGCCCGGAGACTTCCCGTCGAGGAAGCGCGCCCGGACTTCGGTCTTGGAATCGGGGATCATCATCGCCGCTCCGGGAGGCTCCATCATGAGTTTGACGCCGAAGCCGTCGAAGGTGCGGCGCGCCTTGGGCTTGATCCCGTTGAAGAAGGCCGTGATCCCCCAGAAGTCTTCCTGCGTGTACTTGTCGAACGGATGGTCGTGGCAGCGGGCGCACTGCATCTGGAGTCCCAGGAAGATCCGGGTCACCCGATTGGTGATCTCATAGGGCGGCTCGGCGGGATCGATGGCGGCGAGCAGGAAGTTCGAGGCCGGATTCTGCTTATAGTCGCCGGTGTCGGAAAGAAGCTGGGTGACGAAGTCCCGATAGGGGAGATCTTTCGCGGCAGCGGCCTTGAGCCAGGAGCGGAACGCCGGGAAATTGATCTTGAGCGGCAGCGTCTCCTCGAATTTGTAGGAGAGCAGGAGGCGCAGCCACGTGTCCGCAAAGAACTCCGCGGCCTCGTCGGAGGCGAGCATCGAGTCGATCGCCTTCTCCCGGTCGGGCTCGCGGACGAAGGCGCGGATCTCGTCGGGCCGGGGAAGCCGGCCGATGACGTCGAGCGAGAGTCGCCGGTAGAACTCGTAGTCGTCGGCCAGGGGGCGCGCCGGGATGCCGGCGGCCATCCAGAGCCGGTCGAAGTAACGGTCCACCGGATGGGCGGACTCTTCCGGGGCGCGGGCCGGGGCGGCGAGCGCCAGGATCGCCAGGATCGTCCACGGCATGGTTTCTTCCTCCGATCGGAATGTACCGGAGGAATACGGATTCGGTTTCGAGGGGTCCCCGGAATTCGGCTCCCGAGCGATCCGCCCTAGATGGCCGCTTCCTGCCCGAGGCTCGGGATCAGGATCCGGGCGTTGGTCGTCTCCCGGATCCACTTGCCCAGGTCTTCCGCGGCATCCGGTTCACCGTGAACGATGAAGGCGTTCTTCAGGGTTTTCGCGTGTTCGTTGACGAACGCCTGCAGCCCCGGACGGTCCGCATGGGCGGAGAGTCCGTTCATCTTGAAGACTTCGGCGCGGAAGACCATGTCGCGGCCGAGCACCCGGATCTGCTGGATCTTCTCTTTGCCGGATCGCTCCAGGATGCGGCGGCCGAGCGTATGTTCCGCCTGGTAGCCGACGAAGAGCAGGGCGTTGCGCTCGTCGGCGCCGTGGTGGAACAAGTGGTGCAGGATCCGGCCGTGCTCGCACATGCCGCTGGCGGCGATGATGATGGCGGGGCCGGAGAGGTCGTTGAGGCGCTTGGACTCCTCGGGCGCGCGCACCGTGTGGAGCATGCTGAAGCCGAAGGGATCGCCGTTCTTCCAGGTCCCCGGCTCGTGGCACTCCGGATGGCGACGGTAGATTTCCGTCACGTCCGCGGCGAGCGGGCTGTCGACATAGACCGGAATCTCCGGGATCCGGCCCTTGAGCCGTTTGAGCCGGTAGGTCAGGTGCTGGGTCCGGCCGACGGCGAACGCGGGGACGAGGATCTTGCCGCCGCGCCCCGCGACTTTCTTGATGATCGCCTCGAGGTCCCGCTCCTCATCCTCCTGGGGCGGATGGACGCGGTTGCCGTAGGTGCTCTCCAGGAGGATCGTGTCGGCGCCCCGGAGCAGCTCCGGGCTGCGGAGGATCGGAAGCGACGCGCGGCCGAGGTCGCCGCTGAAGACGATGCGCCGATTCTCGGTTTCGATCTTGACGATGGACGATCCCAGAATGTGGCCGGCGTCATGGAACGAGCACACGACGTTCTCGGCGGC
>DATGFI010000247.1:0-3407 GCA_035309205.1 Planctomycetota bacterium
GCGAAGCCGTGTGCCGGAGACTCGGGAGATCCGGCCCGGGGCCCGAACCAGGGGAAGATCACGGGAACGCCTCCGCGGATCGGCTTGGCCGCATCGAAGTGGCTCTCGGCGCTCATGAAGAGGACCGGTTTGGCTCCGCGCGGCTGGAACGACGTCAGGTGCGCGCCGTGGAAATAGATCTCCGCGGACGCCAAGTCGCTCGTCACCGCCACCCGGGGAAGCGCTCCGCGACCCTCGTCAATTCTAACGACGCCAGGAACCCCGAAGCGCCGCTGCAGATCGCCGATCGACATGAGTTGCACCTGAAGGAATCAGAGTGTCCTTTCCGCAGAGCATACCATAAGGCGGGGCTTCTTCGGCGGTTCGGCATGCGGATGCCCGCGAGAAGCAATTCCTCGCTAAACCGCCAGGACAAAATGTCGTAGATAGAGTGTTTATTCGTCTTCGATGGGGGAAGCATGCCTCTCCGCTGCGAACTTCGGACGGTCAAGGCATTGCCTAAAGTGGCCGTAGTCTCTCTCAACGGCGCCATCGATCCCGGGTCGATCGCCTCTCTCCAAGGCGTCCTGGCGGAGGCGGGCGGGAAGGGGATCCGGATCCTCGTCCTGGATCTGGGGGAGATCCGCTACATCAACTCCGCGGGTCTGGCCTACCTGGTCAACCTGGGGGATGCCCTGGCGGCGCGACGGGGCACCCTGCTCCTGGCCGGGGCCCAGCCCAAGGTCAAGGTCGTCTTCGATCTCATGGGCGTCGCGCAATTCTTCAGGCAATACAAATCGGTCGACGCCGCCCTTGGAGCCATCGCGGCCGCCCGTCGCCGGAGCGGGATGGCGTCCCTCCGCAAGCAGGCCTGAGGGCACTCCCTGTTTTACGACGGTGTTCCGCGGGCCCGGGAGGCCCGGCCGGACCGGAGCCCTCTTCCTGGCGAAGTTCCTGACTCGGACCGTCAGCTCTCCTCGGGGGTCGGCGGGGATGCGGACGACGACCCATCCGTCGCCGAGGGGGCTCTCGATCGGTGGCTCCCCGTTGTCCAGCCATACCTCGTCGGCGGCCCTGAAGTTCTCTCCCTGGAGACGGGCGAGATCCCCGGGCTTCGCGCTCTGGCTCGCGTTGAGCACGACGGGGAATGGGTCCTCCTGCATGCAAAGCGCCAGGACCGCGGTCGCCAGGAGGCTGCTCACGGGGGCGGCCCAGCATAAGGATCTTCTTTCGCGGGCCCACCCCAGGGCTCTCCGGCGCCGGACGAGGCTCGTTCCGGAACGGAAGGCTCCGGGGCTCCATCAGGCGGACGGTTCTTGTCTGAACCTTTTCGTCTCCGGGCCGTTCGTGATTCCCGGAATGAGAGAGATGGTCTGGCTATCCATGGCCCTGGCGGTCCTGTCGTCGTGCGGGCCGCCGCCCGGGGCGGACTCCGCACGGGCGGCGCAACCGGTCGCGATCGGCACCGGCCAGCAGAAGGTCCGGGAGCGACCCAGTTCGGGTCTGGGAGAGGCCGCCGGCGGGGAAGGAGATTCGCGGATCCCCCTCGTCGGAGGGGGGCTGGTCGGCTTCCCCGGCTTGGAGGACGGTGCCGCGCGGCGCTTTCTGGAAAGCGGGTACTATAAGCCGGCGGTCGAGTTCGGCTGTACGAGGGTGTCGCATCCCTTCGAAGAGAGACTGGAAGGCGAGCTGAAGGACGGCGCCGGCGAGTCCCGGCTTCAGGCGCTCCTTCTCCTTCTGAGGGCCCGGGCCCCGGCGTCGATCGATCTGCAGTGGAAGGCGCTGCAGGAGCTTCGGCCAGACCCCGGGGCGGGGAAGCTCCTCGGCGGACTCGAGGGCCAGTTCTCGGAGGAGTCCGTCCTGGGCGCGCTGGAGATGGCGCCGCCGGAAAACCGCTACAGCCACGATCTTCTTCTGGAATGGTACGTGCGGGCGGCGGGGGTAGCCCGGATCCATCGGGCGCTGCCGACGCTGGTCCGGCTGTCTCGCTCAGGGCATCTGGGAACCTCCCTCGCTGCGGAACGCAGCCTGGAGGACTTTGAAGGCGACGAGGGCGACCAGGCGCTCGTGCAGTGCCTCCTCGGCTGGCAGTATGACGCCTATGTCCGGGCGGGGAAGGCGCTCCTGGGGCGGAACAAGGGGCTGTTGGTCGAGAAGCTGCTGGGAACCCTCGTGCCGGAGAAGTGTCGCTACTGGCAGGCCATCCTCCTGGCCCGGGCCGACGAAGCCGAGGCGGTTCCCCTGCTCTGCGAGACCGTGACCTCAGTGGGAATCATCGACCGAGAGATGTTCGACCAGATCGAGCGTCTGGCGCGGGAGCAGGATCTGCCCCAGATCAGGCTCCTCGCGGCGAGGGCCCGGGAGGAGCAGCAGGAGCGCGCGGCCCAGGTGCTGGGAAACCTGAGCCGGAAGTTCATCGGCCGGTAGCCGGATTACTTGCCCTTCGCTTCGAGCAGGGGGGAGAAGACCCCTTGGACCCCGACGACGTGGCCGCTGGAGTCGTAGACCGGGGTCTTGTAGATCCGGATCTTGATGCGCTTCCGTTTCGCCTTGACCTCTTCCACCGCTTCGAAGATCTTCTGCCGCGACATCACCCACTGGTCATCGCGGCGGTACTTGGTCGCCAGCGGAGCCGGGTTCACGTCGAAGTCCGTCTTCCCCAGGAACTGCTCGGGAGTGAGACCGAACAGGGTGCAGAGGCGGTTGTTCACGTACACGTAGCGGCCGTCCGCGTCCTTCCGGAAGATGCACTGAGGGAGGCATTCGATCAAAGACTGGTAGAGCGCATCGGAGTCCCGGGTCTTCTTTTCGGCCCTCTTCACGGCCTTGATGTCCCGCGAGACGCCCATGATTCCGACGACGTCGCCCCGGGAATCCCAGAGCGGCATCTTGGACGTCGAAACCCAGTGGTTCTTGCCGTCGGGCCCGGAGATTTTTTCCTCCTGGTCGAGGATGGGGACCCCGGTGTTCAGGATGTTCTGTTCGCTTTCGAGGGTGGCGCGTGCGAACTCCTGGGGATAGAAATCGGCTTCCGAACGGCCGACCGCTTCGGCGGGATCCCTGAGGCCGTACCAGGAGGCCAGGACGCGGTTCACCCGGATGAAGGTTCCCTTGCGGTCCTTGAAGAAGACCGCATCCGGCAGAAAGTCCATCAGGGAAGTGAGGAGCGCTTCAGGGTCCATCATGCTGCAGCCTCGACAGGGTCCGCCCCGACTCTAGGATAGCCCATCATGGCGCAAAAGGAATTCCCGGCGCGGGGCCGGCGGGATTCCGGACTGGAGGCAAAAAGTGGTCTGACCTCTTTGGGAAAAGAAACGTTTGGGCGCCCCGGGGGGTAAGACAGGTGAGGTCCTTGGAGCGGGTTCCCCGGCTTTGTCCGACCCTAACCACATGCGACTCTCCGCCGCAGTCCTGATCCTGGGCGTCTC
>DATGFI010000248.1:0-8074 GCA_035309205.1 Planctomycetota bacterium
TGGATGAAGGAGCGTCGGATGAAGCCATTCAGATGTTCACCGGCGATGCACCTGCCGACCGTCCCATTGTACCGGGGGGAGAATCCCGCGGTGTACCCCGTCTTCAGAGGAGATCTATCCCCGGCCCATTTAGTCTATCACGCGTGAATTGGTGGCAGGGATGAAATAGTTCATAGTTCCGAAGAACGCCTCTGAGAACCCCGTTGGGATGTCGCACGCGGCGCCAGTACCGGGATCAGAAAGGTTCCGTTCGATGATGCGGGAAAGCCGGGCCGGCGGAACGGCCGTGGGAAGAATCGCCGTTCCGCCGGTCCCGTTCCGGCTTCTTGAGGAGCTACTTGTTGATCGCTTCCTTCGCGCCGGCGGGCAGTTCGAACTTGGTCTTCTCCACGTCGAAGAACGTCACCGTGCGGGTCGACTGGGTCGTGAACTCCCGGTTATTGAACGACCGCGTGGCCTTCGTCGAGAGGTCGTACTTGGCCAGCCGGCCGTCGGATGCGATCCAGAAGTGGCCGTTCGCCGACGCCTCGACCTCGACATTCTGGCCGCCACCGCCGCCCGGCCGCCCACCGGGGCCGGCCAGGCTCTTGGCGCCTTCGGACGTGAGGCTCACTTCATAGACCGAGCACTCGACCTCGCCCACGTTCTCCTTGCGATCTGTCTTCGTCACCTTGTCGAGTTTGCCCTCGAGGTTGGCGAGTTCGTCCTTCGGCGAGCGAGCGAACATGCCGGGGCCGCCGCGGCCGAACGCCGCCGCGAAGCCACCTCCGCCACCTGCGCCGCGATTGCCCTGGGCACCGTCCTCGATCACCCGCCAGGTGGGCTTGGGACGGATCGCGGTCTTCCCATCCACCCGGACGATCTCGTCGGTGTCGGTTTCGATGACGAGTCCCACGCCCTCGGCGTACTTACCCTCGTAGGAGAGCGGCCGGGGCTCGGGGGCATTGCCACCCCGCGCGGGGGCGATGAGGGTCACTTGCCCTTTGAAGGAGAAGCTCTTGGCGTCGGTCAGCTTCTTGATCCCCGATGAAAGGTCGTCCTTGTCGTCGAACGAGGCAAGCAGGGAAAGCAACATCATGACGGCGGTGGTCATACAGGTCTCTCCAATAAGATTCCTCTCGAAGCCCTGGAACCTTTCCAGGCGCTGCACGCCGGAGCTTCTCGAGGCCCCTCCAGCTGGGAAGTTAGACCGCCTGACGGCTCCAAAATTCCGGAAGAATGATCCTATCCGCGATTCTCAAGGGCGGGCAGAGATCGAGAATGGAGACTAGTGAGGCCCACTCATTGGGCCAGGAACCGGCTCTCCACCTCCGGCGGCAGCCCGCCGATGCGGCGTTTGAGCTCTTCGTAGAGTTCGGATGGTACGATCGGCAGCGGGTGCAGGATGCGCGTCCGACCGCGGACGACGCCGACCACCAGCGTGCCCCGTCCGGCGCGCTGCTCATAGCGATACCCCAGCTCCGAGATCTCCTCCCAGCGCAGCGCGGCCTCGACCGATCCGCGGGCCCAGCGGATCCCCACGTCGTCGACTGTGACCTGTGTCGTCCAGTCCAGCCAGCTTTCCCGGATGAGATAGATCGCTCCCGCGGCAGAAATGGCGACGGGGTAGAAAAACAGGGTGCCGTGGAAGTGGTACAGAAACCAGGCCACCCAGAAACCGAGCACACAGAGGCAGAGCAGCGGGGGATACTTCAAACGGCGGGACAGAGGGATCCGGTAGGTCATTCAAAACCTGCGTCGAGGCGCGCGGGTGGATATTTCAAGCGGGCAGGAAAAGAGAATCGTCCGAAGGGAAGCTCGGCTGCGGAGCTTGCGTTCACCCCCATGATAGTTGCGTCAAAATCCAAAGACATCAAGGAAAAGGATGGTTGGGGGATCATCTGGCCCTCACGTTGGGCCGCTTGCCAATGTCTTTGGGCTGGGGCATGATATGGGAAGCAGTTTCGGCATTATTCGGAGCGCATGTATGCCAAAACTTGTTGTCCGCGCGGTTTCGATGTCGCTTGACGGCTTTATGGCGGGGTCGGATCAGTCGCTCAAGAACCCGATGGGTGAGGGGGGCATGGCGCTCCATGCCTGGGCCTTTGGCACCAGGACTTTTCAGAAGATGTTCGGCAACGCCGGCGGTGCGACTGAGGGGTTGGATGAGGAATTCGCAGCCAAGTCGTTTGAGAACAACGGGGCCACGATCATGGGGCGCAACATGTTCGGGCCAGTGAGGGGCGGATGGGGCGATGAGAGCTGGAAGGGCTGGTGGGGGGAAGAGCCGCCTTTTCATCATCCGGTGTTCGTGCTCACCCATCATGCGCGCAAACCCCTGGTAATGAAGGGGGGGACCACGTTCCATTTCGTCACGGAAGGCATCGCGGTTGCCCGTCAGCGGGCCCTGGAGGCGGCGGCGGGTAAGGATGTGCGCATCGGCGGCGGGGCTGAAACCATACGGCAGTATTTGAAGGCCGCCCTGGTGGACGAGCTGCACCTGGTGCAGGCGCCGCTGCTTCTGGGCAAGGGCGAGCGGATCTTCGACGGACTGGATGCGCTAGCAGGGCAGTACCGCTGTGAGAGCTTTAGCGCATCCAAGGCTGTGGTGCATTATCGGCTGGTCAAACGTTAGCGGAGGTATTTATCGGGGATCGCTTCAAAACCAGCCAGCGTGGGTCACTTGAAAACCAGCCCACTCAATTAATAAAAGGGCGACATCAGGAGGCTGACTCGCCTGATGGCTCCAGAATCTGTTTCGTCATTGTTCCAAGACAGCTCGACTGCCAGGTCCCGCAGGAGCGTTCACCTCAAGCAATTGAGCGCGTTGATTCTCAGTTGATTGGATTTCATTTGCAGTCTCCCTGCAGGAGCTCCACACAACGCCCGATCCACTGGGAGAGTGTCGAACCTCCTGCTACGATGAGGCCAACTACAGTGACTTTTACTCGTTGAAGGAAGGACGTTTCCCGTTTCTAGAACGTCCAAGTTAGGAGCGCAGCCGTGAAAATGCTCTCGATCACGTTCATCATGCTGGTGCTTGGACTCGGTGCATGCACGAATTGCGCGCCCACAGAAGCCAAGCCCGCGCAAGCATCCCACCAGGAACATCCTAATTGGGAATACAAAATCTTGCGTGCCGAGGGCATTGGAGAATCAGAGACGAAACTCAGAACCAAGATGTTCAATGACCTAGCTGCCGAAGGCTGGGAGTACACTGGCTCATTCCAGCCGGGCGGAGGATCGGAGTGGGAAATGGTCTTTAGTAGAGCGAGGCCTCGTCCCTAATCTTCAGTAACGGACGTTTCAGGCGTGGTTGTGCTTGGATGCCATCGACAGACGGCGCAGAGGGGGCGCAAGACCTCCTCCGATCCCCCACGACTGTTCTATTGAAGGTAGGAAGGGCAGGTGTCCACGGCGGCCTACTTTCCGGACCCGCCGGCGGGGCCCTCCAGGCGTAAAGAGCTGAATTGCCGTAAACCCCCTGTGTGATGCAAGCTGCCCCAAAGATCGGGACCGCGGGTCTCGAGGGCCGGCCTCCGCAGCGATTCCTGCCTCGAGCGAGTGGGGCAGGTGAAGCTTAGCTCAGGACTAATGTGATTTCGTGCAAATTGTTGCGTAACAAATGGGTTACCCCTGGCCCTATGAGGCAATGGGAAATGGCGACGCTGAGGATGACGGTCTCTCGAGCGCGACCTCCTCTTTGGCCCAGCGTCCCGCCGAGCGTCCTTCCGTCCTCATCGTCGACGATACCCCCGCCAATCTCCTGGCCTTTTCCAGCGTCCTGGCCGGGGAAGGATACGAGATTCTGACCGCCAAATCCGGACCGGAGGCGCTCAAGCTGGTCCTGCGGAGGGAGTTCGCCGTCATTCTGCTGGACGTGCGGATGCCGGGAATGGACGGCATCGAAACCGCGACCTTCCTCCGGGCTGGCCGAGGCCGGTATACGCCAATCATCTTCATTTCTGCCCACGACAATACGCCGCATGAGGTCGAACGCGGGTATCTCGCGGGGGCGATCGACTATCTGTTTAGTCCGGTCGATCCGGACCTTCTCAAGCGGAAAGTGGCGGCGCTCGTCGACTTCTACCTGCGGACTCTCGAGTTCAAGCGGCGGAGCGATTCGCTGCTCCAGGCGAACCAGATCCTGCTCCGGAAAGTGGCCTCGCTGGAGGAAACGGTGGCGGAGCTCCGTGGCGGGATGCCCCGCGGGACGGATGCACCGGCCGCGCGCTAGATCCGAGCTTCCGGGAAGGGAAGAAGCATCGATGAGCACCGACGCACCACCCCCGGGCAGTTCCACCAAGCTCGCGAACGTCCCAAGGCCAGACCGCGATCGTGAAGAGCTGAGGAAATTCGTCGAGAAGTGCCTGGATGGCGAGGCTTCGACCCGGAAGGGCGAGGAGCCGGAGGCGGACGGCTGGCGGACTCGGGTCCGCCTGGACGGAGGAGTGACCTGCACCTCCACGAACCACTACGTGATCAAGGAGAAGATCGGCGAAGGGGGGATGGGAGTCGTTTACCGGGCCTTCGACGAAAAGCTCCACCGGGACGTCGCGATCAAGGTCCTCTTCCAGTCGGACGACGATTCGCTGGAGCGATTCATTCGGGAGCAGGAAATCACCGCCTGCCTCGATCATCCGAACTTCGTCCGCGTGCTCGCCATCGGCTACCTCACGCTCCGAGACCGGAGTCTGCCTTTCTACGCCATGCCCCTGATCCGGGGCCGGACCCTCGAGCGCCTCATCCTTCGGCGTCTCTTCCAGGATTCGGAAGGCCTTCGACTCCGCCGGGAGTTTACCCAGGCGACGCTGCTGCGGATGCTGGGCCAGCTTTGCCTGACGCTTCAAAGCGCGCATGACAAGCGGATCATCCACCGGGACCTGAAGCCCTCGAACATCCTGATCGGTCCCTACGGCGATGTCTACGTCACCGACCTGGGCCTCGCGAAGTTCCTCTCGCCCGATGCGAGCGAAACCACCGTCTTCGATCTCCATGTCCTGGAGCAGTGGTCCAGGATTCAGGGAAGCGGCACCCAGGAAACGATCATGGGGACCCCCTTCTACATGGCGCCGGAGCAGGGATTGACCCCCCGATCGGTCGACCATCGGGCCGACATCTTTGGCCTGGGCGCCGTCCTTTACTTCCTCCTGGCCGGCTGTAAGCCCCAGTACCGGCAGCTTTGGCTCGATCCGGAGACTCTGGAGACGAGGAAGGCGGAATTGCTGGGGGACCTCGGCCGCCGAGCGGGTCCCGCCTTCTCGGTCGAAGCGGTGCTCTACCAGCAGCCGGACGACCTGGACCCCGACCTGCGCTCCATGGTGGTGGAGTACCGGGACCTGGTGGAGGCGCTCCAGGGCTCGGACTACCACCGCTTCCGGCTGACCATGAAGAGTTGCTCGATCATTCCTCCCTCCGAGGTGCTTGGGGAATTCTATGGAAACCGCGAAGGCGAGGAAGCCGCCGGGAATGAGCCTCTCGATCCGCTTCTTGAGGCGATCTGCATGAAGGCGCTCGCGAAGCGGCCCGAGGAGCGCTACGCATCGTGCCGCCTGTTTTGGGAGGCGCTCCACGGTTACGTCGAGGGGAAGGAACTCGCGAAGCTAGGATCGGCGTAGGAGCTCGCCCCATTTCCCGAACACGCCGTCCCCCGGCAGGGTGCCAGGAGGCGCCGGTTGATTTGGTAAGGATGTCAGTCAATTTGGGCCGGTGGAGAAGAGGCACCTACTGTTGTCGTGTCGGAAGGTTTACTTCTCCATGAAGCTGAGCTCCGCCTGGGCGCTCCCGTAATCCCTCCAGTTCCGGGCCTCAGTGGCAAGTGCCCGTTTGAAGAGGTCCTTCGCCATTCCGCGATCGCCGTCCAGGAGGCGTTTCTCACCGGCGAAGTAGTACGCTTGGCATCGCCGGCCCCTGTGGCCGGCTCCAATTTCTGCCTCGGCCGCCTTGAGGAAGTCCTTCTCGGCGAGTCCGCCTGTGAGATAGGCGGCAACGCGTGCCGCGGCATCGCCGGAGGGGCCGCTGCGGAGAAGGAGCCAGCCCTTGAGATCCTGGGTTGCAGGGTCGCGCTCGCCCAGGCGGGTGCGGACGAGCCACATGCGGAGGCGCGGGAACTCCCATTGCGGGGAGCTCAATTCCGCGGACTTCTTGTAGTCAAGATAGGCCTCGCGCCACTTCTGGGCGTCCTGAAAGACGCAGCCGCGGAAGTAATAGTGGGACATGTCATTGGGAGCGAGCTCAATCGCGCGGGAGTAGTCCTTAAGGGCTGCATTCGTGTCGCCCCGGTAGGCGTTGATCAGGCCGCGGGAGGCGTAAAGAGGGGCGGAGTCGGGAGCGAGGCTTAGAGCGCGGGAGATGTCGAGGAAGGCGCCTTCGTAGTCGCCTTCGTCCTTCTTCGAATAGGCCAAGCCGCGATAGACGTCGGGATTGCGCGGGTCAAGTTCAAGCGCCTTCCGGAAGTCGGAGAGGGAACCGTTTAAATCGTCCGCGGCGAAGCGGGCTGTGGCGCGCGCGATATATGCTTCAGCGTAGGAGGGATTGATTTCGATGGCTTTCGAAAGGTCGGTGATGGCACCGCGAAGGTCGGACTGTTGGCGCTTCGCGGAGGCGCGGTTGCGGTAGTAAATCTCCTTTGGGTCGATTTCCAGGGCCTTCGTGAAATCCTGGAGGGCGCCGTCGAGGTCACCCTTCCGCTGACGAGCGATGGCGCGTCCGTTCCAAGCCGGAGCGTATTTCTGGTCAAGGCCAATGGCCTTAAGGTAGTCCTGAAGGGCGCCGTCGGCATCGGCGCTGTCGAGCTTGGCGTCCCCGGCCTTTGTCCATTCGGCCGCAGTAGTGGGGGGAGGGGCAGGCATTGGGTCTTGTGTTGCTAGGGCGGTTGCAAGGAGCAAATGGATGAACACCTGAGTAATCCCCCTACCTGTCCTGGTCTCTTCTCGTGCCTCGCCCTCTGATCGAGCAGAGAGGGAAAGGCCCTCCCTCGACTGAGCTAGGCCTTCTTCTCGTCGCGGGTTTTGTAGTACGAATAGTAGTAGCCGTAGTAGCCGTAGGCTGTTTCGGGACCTTCGACAGCATTGAGTGCAGCCCCCAAGACCCGAATTCCCATGCCCGCTAGGCGACGCCGGGATGCTTGGGCCGCGCCTCGGCTCGTGCGGCGCTCCCGGAGAACCATGACCACGGCATCGCATCGCCGAGCGATGAGGGCGGACTCGGATGCCTGGTTGACGGGGGCCGAGTCGACGATGACATAGTCGTAACCCTGGCGGAGCTGCTTGAAGATCTCGTCGAAGGCAGGGAGGCCAGCAAGCTCGGCTGCGTGGCTCGTGCCCGAGGCCATACCGACGACGTCAACGCCGGGGATTCTTGAAGGACGGATGGCCTGTCTAAGGCTGGCTTCGCCTCTCAGGACGGCGCCAAGATCGGGCATTTCTTTCGACCCGAAGTTGGGGTTCATCGTGGGGCGGCGCATGTCGGCGTCGAAGATGAGGACGCGGCGCCCATCCATCGCGAGGACCTTGGCGAGATTAGCGGTGACGGTGGATTTGCCTTCACTGCTCATGGGGCTCAGAACGGCGAGAATCTTTGGGCCGGCAACGTCCTCGAGACGGATTGTAACCTCGCTGCGCATAGCGCGAAACGTTTCAAATTCAGCAAGACTGGCCTTTTCGTCTAGGAGGAACGGGGCATCGCTCTGGCTGGACTTTTCACCGAGCTTGGGGACAACGGCAAGTACTTCGAGTCCGAGGAAGACTTGAACTTCGTGGGCGGAGCGGATGCGGTCGTCGAGTTGTTCGGACACGAACATGGCCGAAATTCCAATGAGTAGACCAACAACTCCTCCCAATCCAATATTCACCAGCAGATCTGGCTTGAATGGCTTAACCGGAACGACCGCTTTATCGATAATGCGGACACTCCCCAGACCGGCGCCCGACGTCGCAGCTTCCTCTCCATGCTTCTTGAGGTAGGCGTTGTACAGTTCTCGGGCCGTCGTCAATTCCGCATCAAGGCGCTTGGACTGAAAGACACGCATACTCATGTCAGCCATTTCTTTCTCGATGCGCTTTTGCTCTCCAAGAGCTGCTTTCTCCTCAGCCTC